>JAQIBP010000119.1 GCA_027858995.1 Deltaproteobacteria bacterium
CAAAGGTTTGCCGCGGCGTGAAATCATAATTTATCCTTGTTGTAGTGATTGAAATTATGGATAGATTATCATGTTATATCTGTTTTAGTCAAGTATCAATTCATATGCGATTAACTATAGCAGGCCGAATGTGGTAGCTTCGCATGTCCTTGACATTATGGCTCAAATTTTAGAAATGCTCAGATTTTGAATACTAAAGCTCACCGAACAGATTTGAATTGCAGCCATGACTGGAAGATGAATTGAACGCCTATAGTAATGAGGCTTTCAGTGGTTGATGATAGACAATATAATCGCTTTATTAATAGGCAAAAAGTAATTTATTTTCATTTATTTTTAACCAAAGCATAGCTTAATTTTGTGTGCACATTTCTGGGGGGGATCATTGTTTACAGTCGATAGTTTCCAGTACAGAAAGCATAATTTTATTTATAAATGAAAATCTTTGCGCGCTTATGAGTATTTCATTTTCTGACTGGACATATTTTGATCCATCAAGTTCGTCTCGGCAATTATCGATGAGCAGTTCAGCCGATCTTAAAGTTGTTTCCAAATGAAACTGGAATGCGACAACGCGATCTTCCAGAATAAATCCTTGAATAGGGCACCCCTCGCTTTTAGCAATTGGTATTGCGCCACTGGGAATATCAAATGTGTCTCCATGCCAATGAAACACTTTGGCTTTTGGTGGAATTGCCTTTGCTAATATAGAATTTTCTGCTTCTTTTGACAGTATAATATCAAACCAACCGATTTCTCTGTAGTTATTCCTGTAAACTCTCGCTCCTAATGCATCGGCGATCAACTGGGCACCAAGACAAATACCCAAAACAACTTTTTCCGCTAAGATAGCTTCCTTGATGAAAGCTTTCTCAAATTTCAACCAGGGATAAATCTGTTCATCATGTACCCCCATAGGTCCTCCCATTACAATCAACCAATCAAAGTCTTGTATCTCGGGGAGCTCTCCGTTGTCGTATAATTTTGTGCATGTCTGTTCATGTCCTTTTTCAGCCAAGAATATTTCGATACTGCCAAGCCCTTCAAAGTGGACATGTTGTAAGTAATGAACCCTCACATTTATCTCCCTTCATATTAAATTGTATTGTTCTCTAAGAATTTCAGAAAGCTTTTGAGTTAATTGGAAGGCCTTTTCAACGGTTCTCTCTTTGTCCTGGTTGACAAGGCAACAGGTGGCAGGAGAGACAAGGCTTTGACTCAGAATCTGATCCAATGGGACACCTTTTTCAGCTAAAGCCTTCCAGATTGTCTTTAATTTAAAGGCAAGCAACTCAAGGTTTTCTTTTTCAAATGTTTCAATACCGGTTGGAACGATTCCCCAGACCAATATCCCCTCCCTGTCTAAAAAGCTTTTATTGGAACGGGTACAGGATGAAAAAATCTCGGTATTGGTATAAACATCAAATGACAACACATCCATATCCATCCCTAAAAGGAAATCCCAGTCCGGGTTGCCGCACAGATGTATCCCCTTGGGGGAATCAATTGTGAAAAAAAACAAATCCAGATCCTTTTTGGCTTTTTGTTCTCCGTATCCGGACATGGCCGAAAAAATGAACTGCATCCCGGGTTCGTCAATAAACATAAAGGCATTGGTGTTTTTTTCTTTCAGTCTTTTTAACTGGACATTTATCCGTTTTGCCATGATTTCGAACATAAACGGCCTGATCGTATCATCAAACAATATGGGGCGGTCATCCTGATCCAGAACATTAAAACCAAAACTGACCGGACCCTCAAGCTGTCCCCGTATTGCGGGCCTGTCCGCAAGATCAATGTCTAAAAACTTGTGGTATACTGAAGAATAGGTGGGACTGATGTCAAAATAATCCGGGTCTTCAAAATGAGACATCGTTTCTTCAAACTCTTCTATGAATTTATCCATGGAGAATCGCAGGGTTTTATTTTCCATATCAAGCACTATTCCCGGAAAATGTTCTGCCGCCTGAACATACATATCTTCATAATAGCTGTAGTTCGGCAACTGGGGCCAGAACGGTATATCAAGACTTAATGCGGTTTTAAGCGCCTGGTCTACGTTAGTGTGGGGCATCACCGCCATTGCAGTTGTTAATAAATTCCCCGGAATGGCCATTCTTAATCTCCTTTTCTTTTGGAAGACGATTTTACCTTGGATTTTTGTGCTTCCATCTGTTTCATCATCTCCATCATTTTTTCCATCTTTTGAGGATCAATCTGTGCTTTGCCGTTCAAAGACAAGCGGCTTTGTATACCATAGCGAAAATATTCGTTTTTTGAAACAGTGTTCTGCCAGTTTCCCGAAGATTTTGCCATGAAAATACCCGTTGTAAACAGCAGGACCAGAACAAACCCAAGCGCAGCCTGGGTAATGGGAAGTTTACCTGAAAAAAGTGAAAACCCAATGGCATTTTTTTCAGGACAATGGTTAATACACGACATGCATGCCGTACATTCTGATGAATGAATCTGATCTTTTTGTCTGATGTGTATGAGGCCGGGACAGTGTTGTTCACACTTACCACACTTTGTGCAGTTGACTTTGTTGCGTTTAATCCTGCCGATACTCAAAAAACTGATTATGCCCAGGAGTGCACCATAAGGACAAAGATATCTGCACCAGAAGTTTTGTATGATGATGGATAAGAAACATAAAACCAGGATAGTGATCAACCCCGTAATGGAAATCTGGGTAAAGAACCTGAGCATTTTGATATCGGCAAACCGATTGTAAGGGCTTTGAATAAATAGTTCAATGCTGTCCATGGGCATGTTATAAAAGATACTCCATATAAAAAAGCCTGCAATTAAATATTTTACACTTCGTAAGGGCAAATCCATCCATAAAGGAAGAAAAAGGCTTTTTTTATAAATATACCGGTTCAACTTGTTAAAAAATTCAGATAACAAACCAAAAGGGCAAATCCAGCTGCAGAAACTTTTTTTTGCAATAACGGCTGTCATACAGATGATGATAAACAGAACCAGTGCAGAAGGGTGTATCGTGTTGATGGTCCCCGTAAATAAAAAATGTTTTAAACTGACCAAAGCGCTGATGGGCAGAAACGCTTCAACGCCCGGCGGTCTTTCAAAGCCAGGCCAGACACCTTTTTCAATCTGTTCGACAAACCACCAGAACCTAACCCCGATCAACATCACAAGTGCCAGAAACAGGATCTGTACAACGCTTCTGGCATGATATTGATTTTTATGCATCCAGGCCTGAATTTTTATTCGTTTTGTTAACATTTTTTGTTCACCTAAAATTATATTAACTCTGTCTTTTGTATATCTCGGTCCGGCCAAAAAGAAATTGATCTATATCAAGTTTTATTTTAAATTTCTTAACCTGTTTCTTACAGAGTTTCCACACTATTCCATGTATATTGTACTACGACAATCTATGTGCTAGAAATCCGGACAATTTATGTGCTCCCAACAAAAAGCATGTTAAATCTTGACAACAGATACATCATCACATATATTTCATACCGAATTATGATTCATAATTCGGTATGAAAAAGAAACAAAAATTTATAGTAAATACTTATAGACTGGTGCAGGACGTCGGTGAATAAACACAAACAACATAGGAATATACATGAAAAATCCCATTATTCGGTATTTAAAGCGATTGCTGATGATTCTGCCCATTGTGATAGCAGTGTTGGTGGTAGCGTATCTATTGATGCATCGCGCAAACCCCGTTAGAAAACCTGTGGGTGAAGCAGTCCGGACGCTTCGCGTCATTAAGGCGCCACTGGTTGAATTGGTTCCAAGCGCAAAAGGTTATGGGGTTGCCGAGCCTGGACAGATCTGGGAGGCAGTTGCAGAGGTCAAGGGAACTGTCTTGTCCATTCACCCGCGTTTGAAATCCGGTGAATTGATTGACGCAAAAAGCGTATTGATCCTGATAGATCCCACGGAATACGAACTTTCGGTAGCTCGACTGGAGGCAAGCATTGAAGAAATCCGGGCGAACATCAATAAGCTGACCGCAGACAAAGAGAATACGAAACGATTGCTTGCAATTGAACAGCGCTCGATAGCGCTGGCCCAAAAATTGTTGGACCGAAAGCGTGAGTTAGCGAAACGTAATGCCATCTCCTTTGATGAAGTGGACCGTGAGGAAAAAAACTTTCTTCTGCAAAAACAGACTGTTCAGCAATTGGAAAATACACTTTCTTTAATTCCATCGCAGCAAAAGGCCTTGAATGCGACCCTTGCCGTCAGGCATGCAGACCTTAAACTGGCAAAAATTAATCTTTCTAAAACGATAATAATGGCACCTTTTGATTGTCGTATCGGGGCTGTGAGCATTGAAGTCGGTCAGTTTTTGCACATCAATCAATCGCTTTTTAAAATCCACAGCACGGCTGTTACCAATATCGAAGCTCGATTTCAGATCGAAGAATTACGCAATATCATAGGCGAACAAAAGCGAGAAAAATTTCAATCAGGGATAGACGCGGATGCGATCAAACAATTGTTTGCTGACGTAAAAGTTCTGATCCGCCTGAAAAACGGCAACTGGTCAATGGATTGGGAGGCCAAAATCGATAGAATCCGCGAGGTGGTGGATGCACAAACCAGAGAGATCCGGGTTGTGGTGGCAGTTGACCATCCTTATGAGCAAGCGGTTCCCGGAGAACATCCCGTGTTAATGCCCGGTATGTTCTGCGAGGTGGAACTTCAGGCACCGGTAAGATCGAAAAGCATTGTTTTGCCAAGGTCAGCGTTATATGAAAACGCCGTGTTTATAGTTGATGAACAAAATCGGCTGAAGAAACGGCAAGTGACTGTGGATTTTGTTCAATCGGAATTTATTGTACTCAAGTCCGGCTTGGCCGGTAATGAAATGGTTGTTGTATCCGATCCATCTCCTGCAATAATTGGCATGAAAGTATCATCCATAGTGGATGATGGCCTGCGAAAACACCTTCTGGATATAAGTCAGGCAACGGGAGTGAACCAATGATTCGTTTTTTTACGGGCCATCCCACGGCGGCAAATCTGGTGATGATCATCTTTCTTATTGCCGGCGCTTTAAGCCTGCCAAGTATTCTTCGTGAAACCCAGCCTGATTTTGCCCCCAGTGAAGTTGAAATTAATATTATCTATTCTGGTGCCACGGCAGAAGAGGTTGATGAAGTGATCTGCCAGCGGGTGGAAGACGCTATTGATAAAATTAATTTTGTACAAGAAGTTCGCTCCGATGCCCGGGAGGGATTTGCTTCGATTATTGTTGAAATGGAAGGAGCAGGAAATATCCAGACCTTTATCCGGGATATTGAAACGGAAATCAACGGCATTGATAATTTTCCAGAGGAAGTGGAAGATCCTGTTATCTCAGAACTCGGCCGGACTGATCCGGTTATGTCGTTGTTGGTTTCAGGTCCCGTGAACGTTCCGGATCTCAAGGCGTATTGTGAAGACATGAAAGACCGGATGCAGGAAGCCGGGATTTCATTGATTAACATTGTGGGTTTTTCCGACCATCAACTAAGGATTTCCTTGTCTGATGCTGCATTACGCCGACTCGGACTCAGTGCAGCCCAGGTGGCGGACAAGATAACTGCCCAAAGCAAGGACATGCCCCTGGGCAGCATTAAAACCCGGGAACAAGATATTCTGATACGATTTGTCGGTCAGCGAACGAGTCCAGAAGCGTTATCCAAATTGATAATTCTGGCAACCCCGGAAGGCGGAGAGATCCGCTTGGGAGAGATCGCCAAGGTCGATGATACCTTTGAGCTTGATGAAGAGATCATCATGGCAGGAGGGCAACGAAGCGCTCTGCTGAATATTGAGAAAACCAATAAACAGGACTCCATCCGGGTGGCTGCCAAAGTCAAAAATTTTATAAAAGATGAACGCGAACGTCATCCCCAGATGAAGCTTATGATCACTCAGGACCAGACAACCATTCTTTCGGACCGTTTGAAGATGCTTATAAGCAATGGCATCCAGGGTCTGTTCCTGGTATTTTTAACCATGTGGCTGTTTTTTAATGTCCGGATTTCCTTCTGGGTATCCATGGGTCTGCCGGTCTCCTTTTTAGGTGCTTTCATTATTGTTCCACATATAGGCTTAAGCATCAATATGTTCACAATGGTAGGGCTGCTGATGGCGTTAGGGTTGCTGATGGATGATGCCATCGTTATAGCGGAAAATATCATGGCTAAACGACAGGCAGGAAAGTCTCCCATTGCTGCAGCAGTGGAAGGCGTTAAAGAGGTTGCCGCAGGCGTCACTGCTTCTTTTCTCACCACAATTTGTATTCTGGGACCCCTGGCCTTTATTGAAGGTCAAATCGGTAAAGTCCTGCGGGTGGTGCCCATGATGCTGATCCTGGTCATGGCTGTCAGCTTGATCGAAGCCTTTTGGATACTTCCCGCCCATCTCAATCATTCCATGCACCAATTTGATCCCACTAAAACAAACTCCTTCCGGAAACGCTTCGATACTTTCTTTTCCTGGATGCGTGATCGTCTGCTTGGCAAGACCGTCGATATGCTGCTGAAATGGAGATACCTCTTTATTGCAACGGTAATCGGAGTTTTTATTCTTTCCTTGGGAATAGTGGCATCCGGGAAAATAAAATTTCAAGGATTTCCAGATATGGAAGGCGACATTGTGGTGACGCGATTACTGCTGCCCCAGGGAACACCTTTTTCACGCACCAAAGCTGTGGTGAAACATGTCCTGACCGCTTTGAACCGGACCAATCAAAAGTTCAAACCGCTTCAAACAGGCCAACAGGATCTGATCCAAAATGCTTATGTCCAATACAATCTGAATACGGAAGCCTTTGAAAAGGGAGCCCATGTGGCCACCATTACAGTGGATCTGCTGACTGCAGAAAAACGATCCCGTACCATTGACGACTATATAACCGACTGGCGCAAAGAAATCGGTGATCTGCCGGATCTACTCAGTTTGACAGTAAGCGAACCGGGTTTTGGGCCTGGGGGACGTCCCATCGAAATCCGATTGCGGGGGAAAAACCTGGTTGAAATGAAAGAAGCGGTGACAGAGTTAAAAGTATGGTTCGGCCAATTTGAAGGCGTGGTGAACCTTGCGGATGATCTGAGATCCGGTAAGCCGGAATTGCGCATGAAGATGAGGGAAGATGCCTACGGTATCGGCATCACTGCCGCGGACGTCGGTCGTCAGCTGCGGGCAGCATTCCAAGGGATTGTGGCTGATGAGATCCAGGTCGGGTCGGAATCATATGAAATCGATGTCCGTTTAACCGATATGGATCGAAACAGTCTGGAAAATATTGAAAATTTCAATCTTGTTCTGGCTGACGGAAGCCAGATCCCCTTAAAATCGATAGTTACCTGGGATATGGACAAAGGATGGGCTCGCATCGCCCGTTTCAACGGTATGAAGGCCGTGACCTTACGCGGAGACGTGGATACACGAAAGGTCAACACCAAAGAATTGATACGTTTTTTTCAAAAAACCTACCTTGCCGATTTTAATGCAACGTATCCTGATTTAAAATTGGCTATTGCCGGCTCCCTCGAAGAAACAAATACCACCAGCAAATCGATGCTTGGTGCCATGCTCATCGGGTTTATCGGAATTTTTATTCTGTTGAGTTTTCAATTCAGAAGTTTCACCGAGCCGATCATAGTGATGGTGGCAATTCCCTTTTCATTGATTGGTGTTGTCTGGGGTCATGGATTGATGGGTGTACCCATCAGCATGCCGAGTTTATTGGGGTTTGTAGCCCTTGGAGGGATCGTGGTCAATGATTCCATCTTGCTGGTTCTCTTTCTGAAAAATGCCATAAAAGACGGGCTCTCCATCTCCAAAGCAGCCTCCCAGGCAAGCCGGGACAGGTTCCGGGCCGTACTGTTAACTTCAACTACCACCATTGCCGGTCTTATGCCCCTGTTGTTTGAAAAAAGCCTTCAGGCACAAATATTGATTCCCCTTGTTATCAGCACGACTTTTGGTTTGATGGCGAGCACGGTGCTGGTGTTATTGGCAATCCCCTGTATGTATCTGATTCTGGCAGACCTTGGGATAGTTGAAAAAATGGGAACTGTGTCAGCCGACGCGCTTGATGAGATTAAAAAAGCAGGAAACTGATATGAAATACAAAATAAGATTTGCCTTGATATTTTCAGTTTTGACCATGACCTTTTTGGGGACGGGATGCACTGTGGGTCCGGATTATACCCCACCAGAGTCTCCCAGAGACCTGTGCCAATGGCAGCAGCCTCCTGAATACGGATTGAGCGCTTCTCGTGGTAAAATCAGCCAGTGGTGGCAGAGTTTGAACGATTCCACCTTAAACGAACTGGTGGATCGAGGTCTTTCCAGCAATATGGACCTGGATCAGGCACGATCCAGGATTCGTGAAGCCCGGGCCAAACGTGGCATTGAAACCGCTGCTCGTTTTCCGGTGCTCAACACTTCAGGGTCTGCAATCAAAACCAAAGAGGGAGAAAATTCGACAAACGAATTGTATGATAACGAATTTGATGCTGCCTGGGAGATTGATATTTTCGGCAGGGTCAGTAGGAAAATCGAAGCATCAACCGCTGATATGCAGGCATCAATTGAAGCACTGCGAAGTGTTCAGGTTTCTTTGGTTGCGGAAATTGCATTGAACTATGTAGAAATGCGCTCCTTTCAAAATCGCATCCGTTTGACAAATGCCACTGTTGAAGCACAGCAGAAAACACTCGACGTTGTAACCGTCCGATTCAACATGCAGCTAACCGACGTATTAGCGGTAGAACAGGCCAGATTTAATCTTGCAGGCAGCCAGGCCCAGATTCCGCCGCTTCAGTCAGATTTACAGCAAACCATGAACCGACTGGCCGTCCTTACGAGTGAAAAGCCCGGTTCATTAAACGATATTCTTCAGGACTCATCTTCTGTACCCACAGTGCCGCCGGAGATCGCTATCGGGATTCCAGCAGACCTGATCAGAAGACGTCCGGATATCCGAAGGGCTGAACGCGATTTGGCGGCCCAGTCTGCACGCCTGGGCGTGGCAAAAGCCGATTTATATCCCCGTTTTACGCTTAACGGAACATTGCAATTTTCCGCCACTGATGCATCCAGTCTTTTTGATCGAATGAGCCGATTGTCGAGTATCGGGCCTGCATTTCAATGGAATATCTTCAATGCCGGCAGTATAAGGAGTAACATCAAAATACAGAATGAGCGGCAGGAGCAAGCACTTATCTTATATGAACAAACAATCCTTCAGGCGCTGGAAGAAGCTGAAAATGCCATCGTGGCGTATGCGCGGGAATTGGATCGCCGAGAATCACTCATAAAAACGGTTATCGCTGCCAGAAAAGCTGAAAATATAGCAGAATTATTATACCAAAACGGCTTAAAGGATTTTATTTATGTATTAGATGCGCAGCGTGGGTTGTTTGCCTCAGAAGACAATTTGGCAATAAGCAACGCGAAAGTTACCACCAACCTGATTCGGCTCTATAAAACCCTTGGCGGCGGCTGGGCTCCCGAGCCTGTGGTTGTTGAAAAGTAACCAGTCATTAACCAAGTTTTGTTTAACGGAGAAAATAAATTGAGAGCTAAAAAGACAAAAACAGCCATTCGAAAAGACCAGATTGTAAGAGCTGCACTTGACCTGATAGGATCTAAAGGTGTTCAGTCGCTGAGTATTGCCGGAATAGCTAAGCAGGTAGGTATCGTGCCATCAGCCATATACAGCCATTTCAACGGCAAAGAGGATATATTGAACGAGGTCTTGAAGTTGATTAAAAATCGGTTCTTGGAAAACGTCACTCAAGCCAGGAAAGAAACACCAAAAGCACTTGATCGTCTTAATCGACTCTTAAAAAAACAGGCGCTCATGTTGAATGAAAATCGAGCCATTCCTTTTGTTATATTCGCAGATGGTATTTACACGGGAAATCCTGAACGAAAAACGAAAGTTGCTGAAATTATGATGACTTTCCTCGATATGATTCAAAAGATTATAGAGGAAGGAAGGCAAGATGGATCGATTCGTGAAGATGTTGTCCCAGCAACTGCCGCCATCATGTTTATCGGGATGATTATGCCTGTTGCAATAATTTCAAACCTGTCTAAGGATTTTTTTGACATTAATGAACATTTGAAAAATATCTGGCCTGTTTTCGATAGAAGCATTGCGGCAAATATTCACTTCCGTTAGGCAAAGATTCACTTGTTGACACCATAGAATACTTTTCATAGACTATTGCAGTGTTTCATTAAACAGACCAATTTAAGGGGATAGAAAGCCGTGACAGGTTCAAACCAGGCATCACTTAAAGGGTTCTATATCATTGGTGCGGGAGCAACTATTATCGGTATTCTGGTGATCATGATAGTGAATCTTGCAACCCCTTTAGAGTTTGTGCTTGATAATATAGCCACCCTGAAAAAAGGAGAAACAATTGATTGGGTTCGCATGATAGTGACTCGGTTTTTTATTCTGGTTGGTATTGCTTCATTATCGTGTATACCTTTTTTTTGCACACTGGTTATTTTGTTAAAGCCCATTTCAGAGTGTCTCAAACCTGAATCTTCCCCGCAGGCCATTTTTTAACTTATAACCCATTGAAAACAAACTGGATTATAAATTTATTTGTGTAGTGACAATTGCTTTTCTATTTTCCCTAGCTTAAAAATTCCCCATAATTTTTTTTGAACAGCACTCCTTTCTGTAATTTTACGTTCTGCATCACCAGGGCTGTAAACCATTATTACCTCCTGAATATCTGTTAATTCTTCTTTCAG
>JAQIBP010000133.1 GCA_027858995.1 Deltaproteobacteria bacterium
ATTTTGATTCCATATGGTGGCTGGCAAACCAGATTTCAAATGAACTGCCTGATGAATCCATTGGGATATATGCCGGGGGAAGCAATTCCGGAATCATAAAGGCAGGAAATTATCAAAAAATTTCAAGGGACAGTATCAAACTCAAAGTAGGCAATGGAGAAATCCGTCTGCTACTTGGAACTGATGCTGCCAGCGAAGGATTAAACCTTCAAAGACTGGGAGCTCTAATAAATCTTGATTTACCCTGGAATCCCACCCGCCTTGAACAAAGAAAAGGCCGGATACAGCGTATAGGGCAGATACAGGATTCAGTATATGTTTACAACATGCGGTATCGTGGTTCTGTAGAAGACCGGGTACATGAATTATTGTCAGATCGGCTTGAAGATATATTTTCTCTTTTTGGTCAAATTCCAGATATTTTAGAGGATGTGTGGATTGATATTGCCAATGGGGAAATTGAAAAAGCAAAAAAACTGATAGCTTCTGTAAAACCAAAACATCCTTTTGATGAAAGATATAATCAGATCAGTGAGATAGACTGGGAATCATGTTCAAAAGTTTTAGATGCTGATGAAAAAATTAATATTCTCCTGAATAGATGGTAGATAGAAATATCTTTTCTATCTTTAAAAAACATACATTTTATTTGAACTATAAAAACCCTGACCATAGTATCGGTTAAGACTTATCATTTTTCCCATATAATTTTTTGCTCACTTTATAATAACGGACAGCAGACCTGACTCCATTTATCATGCTGACATTGCCAAAACAAAAATATTTAATAAATCTATCTTCCTTGAGATTTAAAGCTTTGAATATCTGTTTTTCAGGGTATCCCTTTTCCCAGAGGGCAGCAATATTACCATATAAATCTTCCAGAAATCCAAGTTTATTTTTTATATGTTTTTTCCCATGATTAATTCTGGGGTGATGAGCACATAACAGAGTTTCAAAATCAAATTTTAAAATCTTTTTTAAAGAAGAGATCTGAATACCCAGATCTTCATCTGAGCGAAAAAACTTAATTTTGTCAGCAAGATAAAGATCTCCTGAAAACAGAACGCCTGCATCTTTAATAAAATAGACAGTATGATCCTTTGAATGTCCGGGAGTATGAACAGGGATCATGGTTCCCATATCTGTTTCTATATTTTTTAAAAGAGGTTTAACACTTAAAGGCGTAGCTTTCCCCCACATATATTTTTGATAGGGTAATATTTTAAAGGGGGTTGACATTTTCTCTATTGTCAGAGGATGACCATATACTTCTGCATTTATTTCATTTTTAATGACAGCTGCATTGCCGCTGTGATCTTCATGATGGTGGGTTAAAAACACTCTTTTTATCTTATGGTTACTGGCTATCCTGAGAATTTCTTTTTGAATATGGGAAAGCCCTGTATCAATCATAATATCGCCAAACAGATAGCAATAGGCTGTCATCATGGGATAGCCGACCAAAGATCGACCAAGTTTAAATCCTTTGATTTCCTTAAAATCGTATTGTTTGCATAATCGCATGGTTATCGGTAAAATATCATGAAGCGATTATATTGAAATTTCTTTAACTGCTTTATGACTTATCCTTCTTTTTCTGTTTTGCTTTAAGAACCTGACGCTGGGAAGCATTTAAAACGCTTTTTCTGATACGAATGGACAGGGGTGTTACTTCCACCATTTCATCATCCTGGATAAAATAGATAGACTGCTCAAGGGTCATGGCTTTTACAGGCGAACATATAACAGCTTCATCTTTACCTGAAGCACGCATATTGGTCAGTTTTTTCTCCTTGCAGGCATTAACATCAATATCCTGGTGACGATTGTGCTCTCCAATGATCATGCCCTCATAAACGGAAGTGCCGGGTGCAATAAACATATGACCCCTTGGTTCAAGATTGAACAGTGCATAGGGTACAGCTTTGCCCTGCCGGTCTGCAACAATTGAACCGTTGTAACGAACAGGGAATGTTCCTCTGTGCTCTTCATATCCTGAAAAATATGAATTCATGATTCCGGTTCCCTTTGTATCAGTCATAAACTCATCCCTGTAACCGATTAAAGACCTTGATGGAATTGAAAATTCAATTCTCACCCTGCCCTTGCCATTATTCACAAGATTAAGCATTTTGCCTTTTCTAATGGAGAGTTTTTCAGTTACAACACCAAGGAAATCTTCTCCGCAATCCACAAACAGGTGTTCTACAGGCTCCAGTGTTTTTCCGTTTTCATATTTATAAATAACCTTTGGACGTCCCAAACAAAGTTCAAAACCCTCTCTTCTCATTGTCTCAATCAAAATAGCAAGCTGGAGTTCGCCTCTTCCTTTTACTGTAAAACTTTCATCTTTATCACTCTCCTGCACTTCAATGGCAACATTCATCAAAGTCTCCTTTAAAAGGCGTTCTCTTATTTTCCTGGATTGAACAAGTTTTCCTTCGCGCCCGGCAAAAGGGGAGTTGGAAATTGAGAACTGCATGGAAACTGTGGGTTCATCCACAGTGATTCTTTCAAGCGGAACAGGTTCAAGCCTTGTACATATGGTATCTCCTATTTTAACGTCTTCAATACCTGACAAAACAATGATATCCCCCACCATGGCCTGCTCCACCGGAACGAGACTCAACCCGGAATAGGATTGCAGTTTTGATACTTTTAAGGGTAGAAGTTTATTTTTTTCATCGAGACACACCAGATTTTCATTGGATCTTGCACTGCCGTTAAATATTTTACCAACAGCAAGTCTGCCAAGATAATCAGAATATCCAAGATCCGAAACCAACATTTGAAACGGGGCATCAGGATCATAGGCCGGTGCCGGCATCTCTTTTACAATAAGATCAAATAAAATATGCAGGTTGTCAACATCATCACCCAACTCTTTTTTTACAATGCCATCACGGCAGACAGCATAAAGATATGTAAAATCAAGCTGCTCTTCTGTTGCATCAAGATCAATAAAAAGATCATATATCATATCAAGAACTTCATCCGGCCTTGCATCTTTACGATCAATTTTATTTATAATGACCATTACAGGAAGATTGGATTCAAAAGTTTTTTTAAGAACAAAACGAGTCTGAGGCAAAGGACCTTCAGATGCATCAACAAGGAGAATTGCACTGTCTGACATGGAAAGGGCTCTCTCCACTTCACCACCAAAGTCTGCATGACCAGGGGTATCAATAATATTGATTTTAACACCCTTCCAGGTTACAGAACAATTTTTGGCAGCAATGGTGATACCGCGTTCTTTTTCAAGATCCATGTTGTCCATGAGGCGGTCATCGACTTCCTGGCCTTCCCTGAACAGCCCGCTCTGTTTGAACATTGCATCAACAAGTGTTGTCTTGCCATGGTCAACATGGGCAATGATGGCAACATTTCTTAATTTTTCATTATACTCTATATTCTTCTTCATGATACTCCTGTTAATATCCTGTTTTTATTTATTAAGGCTGCAAAGATAATCATGAAAATATAAAAAGCAATTATAAGTTTGTGCCTGATCAAATACTAATTTGTGTCTGAAATGCTTGAATTCAATATTTCAGAACACAAACATAAATATTTGCAGTAAAAAGTATTTTGCATTAGTTTAGACAGCATGATATGTAGTTATATAATTTGGATTGAATGACAAGATAGAGACACTCATATTACAACTTTAATCAAGGAGCAGTACAATGACAATGAGCATTGCAGCAGTAATTATTCTTATTGCCGTTACAGGCTTTGCCATTATGAAAAAAAAGAGTAAAAACAAGAAGGAAAGCCAAAGTAACAGTACAACGGATACTCCTGCCTCAAAACCTGAAAATTCTTCAGAACAGGAGCTTAAATCCATCATGGATTCTTTATTAAGCCTCAATATTTTGATGAGAAAAGATAGAGATTTCCCCAGCAAAATGACAGGTGCAGTAGAAGCTGTTATTGATGATTTAACCATGATCACACCTGCAATGATGGAGAGATATCCCGCTGAGACCCTGACCTATGAAATTAAAAAAATTGGCAAGAATCATCTTTACAAAACTGTTAAAGAGTATTTAGATCTTTCATTGGAAAGCAGGAAGAACCAGTTTAATATGTTTGAAAAAACCATTAAAAGCCTGCATGATATTTCTAACCGTTCAAGGGATATAGTAGAAAAAAATGAGACTGCAGAGTTCAAAACCATGGCTAATTTCCTTGCAGGTAAATTTTCCGGATAGATTTTACCAGATAACAAAATAAAAACAGTATAGAGATTTTTAAGGAGAACTTAAGATGACTGATGTGACAAAAGACCTTCAAAGAGTTGCCATCCAGGCAAAAGCCCCGATACTTGATGAAATTACTGAAGCTTCCGGTCAGGGTGCTTTAACCCCGGTACAGGCCCCGGACAATATTGAAGCCATACAGCCTAAACACCTGACTGTTGAGAATATCCAGGGTATTGAAAACAAGGCCAATGAATTTGTTGAAAAAGTAAAAACCGAACCTTCTGACTGGCAGCTTGGTAATTTTGTTTTTGGACTGGGACAGGAGATCATGGATCAAACCCAGGCACAGGTTACTCTTTATGACCGTAAAATGGGGAATGTCCTTAAAAATGTGGCAACAGATGACTCCTCTCCTGTTGGTAAAAATATCCTTGCAATCAAGACAGAGCTTGACAAGGTAAACCCGACCATGGTTGCAAGGACAGAAATGCCTTTTTCAAAAAAAATGCTGGGTCTGTTTACAAAGACCGTGAACCGGTTTCCCAAAGGTGATGAAATTTTAAGAGTCATTGCTGAACGCAGGGAGACGGTTAATTCCACCATTGACGGCATCCGCGACCATTTAAGGAATGAAGCTGACCAGGTTGCCTTTGATGCTTCTGAACTCTCCACAATTTGTGATTCTCTAAAAGAGATCCAGCCAAGGCTGCAGGAAGATATCTATCTTGGACAGATCATCTGGCAAAAACTCATGGAGCATCTTAACACCATTGAAGATCCAAGAGCCAAAGAAGCCTTGACAACGCTGACCAGTGATCTTGCCATGGCTGTGGTGGATCTGCAGACCATTGACAACTCAAATCTTCAGACAAGATTTGGCGGTGAGATGATGGTGAGAAACTCCCATCTTGTAAGAAGGCTGGTGCAGAGGACTGACATGATCCTTTCAACAGCTGTTAAAAATGCCCTTGCTGTCCGGGTTGCAGCTGAACAGCAGATGGAAACTATGCAGCACCTGGATATGGTGCAGAAATCTGCTGCAGAAACAATGAAAGATACTGCCAATGTCATTGGCAATGCTGCAATTAAAGGTGCAAAAATGAGCCAGAGCATGACCGTAAACATTGAAGCCCTTGAGCAAGCATGCCAGACCTATGAGCAGGCATTTGAAACCTATGCCGAGATTTCTAAGGAAACCATTAATATTGCAACTCAAAGTTCCAATGCCCTTGGAACAATGAACGACAGGTTCAGGGCAAGAACCGATGCATTAACTGCAAGACGTGAGGACAAATAATATGCTTGATATTGCAACACAAAAATCTTTTAAGGAAAGATTTACTGCCATAAGAAGTCTTAAAAAGAAACAGCTTGTATCTACAGCACAAAAAGCTTCGCTGACCCTGCAAGATGTGGGACAGCATTCATTTTTTGAATATCTTGACAATACCTATTTTATAACTGATTTGAACAGGTATGAAGAGACCTCTGATGATTTCAAAAGCAAAAAAGGCTATTTTATTTATGAATTAAACTGTATCTGCCTTGACACCGGCAAAACCATCAATTTTGAGTGGGAATTTGATGATGAGCTTGAAATTTCCATGACACTGGAACGTCTATCTTTCAGGAATCTAAAGGATGATACAGGAGAATCCATTGATGAAGATGACCTTGATCAGATAGCCGATGATAAGGATGTAATAGTGGCTAATGGAGAAAAATTCTGGTATGAAGATGACTGGGCTTCCATATATTATCGTGGCAGCAGAGAAGAAAAGGTTTATATGTATGAATTTGAAAATGAAAATCACACAAAATTTTTAACCATTGAGGAGTGGTCAGGTTCAGGCAAAGATGAATACCAGATTTACACTTCAAGTCCGGTTATTCCCAACAATATAAGTATTGTAAGCAGAGGAGATATTTAAGGATGGGAAGGATATTTCATAAAAAACAACATATCCTTATGGGCTTTATCACGGCTTTGACCATTGCAGGTCTTATGACCCTCTTTACAGGGTGCGGTCCAGGTCTTCCCAAAGACCTTAAAAATCAGGCTGATATTATTCCTGATACCATAAAGGCAGGTCAAACCCGTATTGATAGAGATAAAGACAGATATGAAAGTTTCATAAAATCTTCTGAATTCAAGGATGTCAAGAGATTTGCTTTAAAGGAGAAGTGGGCTGAGAAATTCAGTCTTGCCCATGAAGAGCTTAAAAGGGCAGACAAGTTGTATAACAGCGACCTTTTACCCATGGTCAAAAGGAACAAACCAGAACTTAGCTCTGGGGTAAAACAGCAGATCCTCAGGATTAACAAAATCATCAAGGACGCTGAAAGCTTGTCAAAATATCCGTTTTTAAGGTCTGCATCGATTCAAAAAGCCATTAAAAACGCAGAAAATATACAAACCCTTGCAAAAAAAGATGCTGATCAGATCTTCGAGATTGTAAATAGAATTGAAACCGATTCCTTTGCAAAAGCAAACAGGGATTTTCCTGATTTAAAAGATAAAATCAATACCAGGTTTGCACCTCTGTCCAAGCTTGCAAGACAATCCAGGGACGACTTAAATGTGGTGACTGCTGTGTATCAGAATCATACAGCAGGTTTATCCGCTGATTATGCTGCTTTTGCAGATAGTTCCAAGGCTATTGCCTTAAGCCTTGAAAGGGTAAAAATATCTGAAACTCAATTTACCAAGGAGATGGATCAGCTTTATTTAAGTTACACAAAAGTACTTAAAGATATGAAAGTTGAATATTTTGTGGTTATAAAAAGAGAATCCTGGAATGAAAATTCAGATTATTATAACCCAGGATTTGCCACATTTCAACGCCAGGTCAATCCTGAAACGTATGAAGCCTTGACAAAAGAGAATGTGAAGACAATTGCTGCAATTACTGCCGGGTTTACAGGCTCAAAGTTTAAAAACAGTATTGGACCCATCTGGAAAGAACTGGCCATTAAACCTGCGGCGCAATGGCCCAGTAGAAGCCACAATGCAGCCTCTTTCTGGGTTGAAGATTCAAAGGAGACCTATTTTCACAAATATATGCTTGAAGAGAATGGTGAAACTCAGGAGACAGAGTGGGAAAAGGTTGATGAAAGCTTTTATGAATCAAATCTTGAATTTCTCGGCATGGCCATATTTGCCAAACCATATGGTGTGTTTGAAAAGGATCAAATGACCCAGGCAGCACCACCTGGAATGGCCTATGTGGGCAATAAAAAATATGGAGAGTGGAAACAGAACAGTTCAGGAAACAACTTCTGGTCATGGTATGGAAAATATGCCCTGTTTTCCACCCTTTTTTTTCCAAGACCATACTATTACCCCTATAATTCGTGGAACAGCTGGAACAGTAATTACAGACAAAGCCGTCCATATTTTGGAAAGAATCAAAAAGGATCACAAAAATTTGGCACCCGTGGTTCTTTCATAAAAACATCACCGAAATTTCAAAGCTCCACATTTGCAAAAAGCGGGGGCTTAAAAGCCCATACTGCTTCTGTCAGGGGCGCAGGTGCAAACCTTCGCGGTGGTGGTCCGAAAAGTAAAGGCAAATAAAACAATTTAAGGAGAAAAAAATGAATATAACTGCTACTCTCGCCAGTCTGGGACATGGATTTATCAATGTTTGTATAGGAGTTGTTTTTATCTTGCTGGTCAAAAAAATAGATGACTGGCGCACAAAAGATTTTGATGACGATACTCATATCGATGATGGTAATATTGCTGTTGGGCTCAGAAGAACCGGGCTTTATCTTGGGGTTGCCATTGCCATTTCAGGAACCCTTGGCGGCGTTTCAAAAGGCTTTTTTATTGATATTATTCAATTGATAATTGACGGCTTTATTATTATTGGATTAATATTCTCAACCAGATTCATCAATGATTTTATAATGCTTAACCATATCAATAACGATGAAGAGTGCATTAAAATATTTCCACAGCCCGATGGAAGCGAAGTTGTGGGGAATACTGCTGTGGGCATGGTAGAAGCCGGAATGTACATTGCCACAGGGTTTATTCTTAACGGATCATTTTCCGGATCAGGCGGAACATTTTTCCAGGGCATTGCCAGTGCTGTTTTCTTTTTTATTGCAGGCCAGATAACGCTGCTGTTTGTGGGATTTCTCTATGAAAATATTACATCCTTTAATGTAAGAGAGGAGATCAAAAAGAATAATCTTGCAGCCGGCATCGGACTTGGAGGTATCCTCATAGCTCTGGGCATTATTCTCATGGCAAGTATATCGGGCCCCTTTACAGGCTGGGGCAGTGATCTCGCAGGCTTTGTCATTTATGCTGTATTTGGCATTATTATGCTCTTGGTTTTCAGAAAAATTGCAGACCATCTTCTTTTACCAACAACTGATATTGCCACTGAAATCAAAGAAGATAGAAATGTTGCAGCCCTGCTTGTTGTGCAGAGTGCCATTAACGCAATAGCAATAATAATAGCATTTTCCATGTAGTTTTTACTTTTATGCACAAAAAAAATGTCAGAATAAGCTTTGCATCCATACTGCTGGCTGCATGCATGTTTGCCAGTGGTGCCTGCGGCATCATCCTTGAATATATCCAGGCAACTCTTGCCTCCATGATCCTTGGCAACTCTTTTGAACAGTGGGCAATGGTTATAGGGCTAATGTTGTTCTGGATGGGCTTTGGCAGCCTGATACAGACGCAGATTCCCAAAAAATTTCTTATTTATGCATTTATCTTTGTTGAAATACTGCTTGCCATTGCCGGAGGATTTTCACCCACCTTAACATATATCTCCTATGGTTACACTTCCCATTACATCCTGGTTCTATATTTCTTTGTCAGCTTCATCGGGATTATGATCGGACTTGAAATTCCAATTATTATCAGAATAAATAATGATTTTTCCAAAGAGTTATCCACCAACCTTGGAAATATTCTAAGTGCTGATTATATTGGAAGTCTCATTGGATCACTGATTTATGTCTTTATTCTTTTAAGATTTACACCCATTACAGAAGCAGCTTTTTTAACAGCAGGAATCAATTTCTCCCTGGCCTTTATAACTTTTATATATTTTACAAAAGCCGGATTAATAAAAAAAACCTTTTTCATACCTGCCATTATGGTGGTCACCTTTTGCGCCGTGTTTTATGGATATCTCAATAATCGCCAATGGAATATCAAGATTGAACAGCCCCTGTACGATGATCCCATAATCTTGAGCAGGACAACCCAGTACCAGCATATTGCCATTACCCATTATAAACCCTTTAACGAGGTAAGACTCTTTTTAAACGGTAACCTGCAGTTTTGCAGTATTGATGAGATGCGTTACCATGAGCCCATGGTACATCCTGTCATGAACCTTGTTCCTGTGAAAGCAAGAGTCCTTATTCTCGGCGGCGGGGATGGATGTGTTTTGAGGGAAGTCTTGAAATATAAAGAGGTAAAGGAAGTTCTTCTTGTGGATCTTGATCCTGCAATGACAAAGCTTGCAAAAACCCACCCCATATTAAAAGAGATTAATAATAATGCATTTAAAGACAGCCGCCTTGTGACCATTACAGGAAAAGGCATTACTCCCGGAATCAACAGGCAGTTGTATATTGAAGCCCAAAATAAAAACAGCCGGACAAAAGAGTTTGTCACTCAGAAACTTGCCCGGGTAAAGGTAATGAATGTTGATGCAGATAAATTTTTAAATAATGTTCCAGGTTTCTGGGATGTCATCATTATTGACATGCCTGATCCTTCCACTCCTGAACTGGCCAAACTCTATTCCAAAGCATTTTATAAAAAAGTTAAACAACATCTTTCACAGCACGGCATGGTGGTTGTACAGGCAACCTCACCCTATCTTGCAAAAGAGAGCTTTCTCTGCATTGGAAGAACAATTAAAAGTGCCCGGTTTTCCATTCTGCCTTTCCATGAAAATGTACCCAGTTTTGGAGACTGGGGATGGTATCTTGCATGGCATCCCAATATAAAAAGAGAAAAAATAGTTGAAAAAATTGAAAATCTGGCCATAAAAGTACCAACAAGATTCTTAACTGCCTCAGGTTTTAAAAGTGAACTTGTATTTGGCAAGAATGAACTTGAAACAAAAAACCGGCAGATTAACACAATTTTGCACCCTGCTCTTTTAACCATTTATAATCACGAGTCCTGGCTGCTTGAATAACCGAAGCAAACGGCTTGCAACAGGCAGGTCTTAATCACATATAAAAATCATATCTGCTGTTCTATTTTTAAAACAGAATATGCCGGCTCTTCATAGGGATGTACATTTAAAAAAGCTGCAACAGCTGTTTTAATAAGTTCATCTTTTACAACCATTTCAACCCTGTACTCATCCACTTTTTCAAGCTTATCAAAGTGATTAAATTGTTCATTTCCATTATTGGGTAAAAGTTTATCCACAATTATTACATTTTTTTCTTATTTTGTTACATTTTTTTCATAGGCAAAGCTACCTATAACCCCAAAAACACTATGATATCGGGATATTAAAATTATCAAAATAAGGCATGGTTTTTGCAATAACTATTAAGATAAAGCCAAGCCTTTTGAGAAGCAGGGACGAAAAGCCATGAGTCTGAATGACAAAAGAGTTACCATTGAGAGATTCGGGAGCTTTTCTAAACTATCCTTGTGTTATTATAATACTTATTGTATCGATTATTGAGAATTGGTTTTAATGGATTTCAGCAATCAATTCCAATATTGATAAAGGAGAATTAAACATCTTACATCTGAACTGTCACGCAAAGAGAAAGCTTTAGCAGGAACAGCTGCATTGTTGGTATTAAGAAAAAAAGCAGAGCAAACTTATTCAGCAATTGGAGAATAATGTGAAAAAAAAAATATATGTACCAAAAATTTATTGTTTGTTCCTTTACATAGCTATAACCATAGTATTTTTCGCTAGCCTTACCGAAGCATCCTCTTGCGATAATTTAGACATTGACAATTACCTTGAAGATAACATGTTTACTATTGAAGACGGGATTGGACTCATCGGACATATTAAAACTATTAACTCTGCAGGTAATACTGTATTACAACAAATTCTTATAGGCACATCAACACCAAATGGATCCATTGAAGTTATTTCGGGAAACCTAAATGAACTTCTTGGTTCTATTGCCCTTGCTTCAAAAGTAGGATTAGCACTAACTAAACATGAGTATAGTAATGCTGCATGGATTGCGGCTAAATATGGAATCAAGAAGTATATAAATAGTACTTTATTGGGAAACGTTATATCCGCTCCTATTGCCCTTGCTGAGGTTGCTGCTCTTCCTATCAAATTAACACTTGATCATTTGCAATCAGAACTTGCTAAAACGGCTTTTAATAATCAACTTAAAATGTATAAACGCGCTAGAGAATCTGGATTGACACATGAAGATATTCTTTCCGCTAGTGTTCCATTTGGTGGAGTTGTTGGATATACCGACGATGGATGGTTACTGGTCGTCGAGGAATTATCTTTATTGGGTCGACCTGTCGCTCCGCCAGATGTTACTCCAGAAGAATTGTATGAATATGCTCAAATTATTTATAATAATAACAACTCACTTACAGAAGCTTGTGGATCACTTTATGATGTCGTTGAAGAAATAACTGACCAGTTATATCCTGAAATTACCAACAATCAATCAACTAATGTGTTTTGGGGACCAACAGGATTAACTTTTTCAGTTGAAGGGGGAATTATTGATCAGATAGGCATTGCAAGTTATCAATGGAATCTTAGTGGAGATGACAATAGTAATGCTGTGTCCCCTAGTAAAGTTTTTAGATTGCCCGGTACGTATCAAATAACAGCAACAATTATACTGAATGATAGCACTCAGTATGACCTTCAACATCAAATTCGTGTGTATCCACCGAATTTAGAGGTTGGTTACCCTAACGGATATGGCTCTCTTAATCGTACTTTTTCTACATCATCATCCCCGTACATTACAGACTATTTATGGCGTATTGACCAAACATCAAATGTCTCTCATGAACAGTCATTTAGTTATGCATTCGATGAAGCTGATTATCACACCGTAACCTTATCGGTTACTCTCGATACCGGTGATATCGTCAATACCACAAGAGAGATTTATCTTGGTGACAGTGAAATACATATTAGAACATCAATAATTGATTGGAACGAGATGTGGTATGGAGGAAGAACGTATATTATCGAGAACTCGTTGTATATTTCTTCAGGAGCAACTTTAACGATTGAGCCTGGTACAACTGTAAAGGTACAGCCTGGAAATTACTTTTCTGTATACGGAACCCTTGTTGCAGAAGGCGTAACTTTCACGTCCAGTTCTACAACTGAACCATGGGGATATAGTGCTGTCGGAGGTGGTTTCTCTTTTTCAGGTACTTCAAGTTCAGGTAGCAGGCTTGAAAATTGCGTTATTAAAAACGCTACAGGATGGGATGAATATGGAGCTGAAAGTGTAATTAGAATAATGTCAAGTTCACCAACTATTATTGGTTGTACAATCCAACGTGGTGTAATCGGCACAGCCGACACAGCGATCCGAAAGGATAAAGGGGATGCGATAATTACCAATAATACATTTAGTGACTTTGACACCGGAATCTTACTGAAAAATGATTTCAACGGAATCGGTGGTGATCCGCTTGTGGAAAATAATACTTTTGTTAATTGTTCCATAGGAATACGTATTAAATATAGTACGAACAATCTTAATCAACCTGTTCGAGTCCGAAACAATCATTTTTCATCTTGTCAACTTGCCGGGGTAGCTGTTAGCGGCAGCATTGATGAGGCGATCTCTTGGCCTAATGACGGCGATTATCTTGTCGAGAGTTCAATGTATATTTCTTCAGGAGCAACTTTAACGATTGAGCCTGGTACAACTGTAAAGGTACAGCCTGGAAATTACTTTTCTGTATACGGAACCCTTGTTGCAGAAGGAGCCATATTTACCTGGGCAGATGGCATCAATGAGTGGGACGGCATAAGATTCTCAGGAGATGCAGATTCGGCAAGCACACTAAAGGACTGCACTATTGAGCATGCAGCAGGGACTGGTTCTTCTTCACCGCTCGGAGCTATTTATATTGACGATAGCTCCCCAACCATAACCGGCTGCACCATTAATAACAGCACAGCCGTAACAGGAATCAGGCTTTATGATACCGGCCAACTCATTACACCCACCATCACAAACAATACCATTGGCGGGTTTTCCAGCCAGGGTATCTATGTTGATGATGATTCTTCTCCCACCATCACCGGTAATACACTAATTAACAATCAAAACGGGATATATATCCCCGGAAACAACACTGGCACCTATCAACAGAACATTTTTTCTGGCAACTCAAGTTATGGCTTATATTATTACGGGACAACCGTCATAAATGCAGCCAATTCAAACTGGGGAGATCCGTCAGGGCCTTATGATCCGTCTGATGACCGTACAGATGGGGGATGGTACAATCCTGACGGACTGGGTGATAAGGTCAGCGATCATGTAGAGTATCAACCATGGCAAGTGAATGATACAGATGGTGACGGGCTGAGTGATGATGCGGAAGATCAGTATTGTACAAAATTTGATGATGCTGACACTGATGATGACGGTATCTCCGACGGTGCAGAGGATGTAAATCATAATGGTATTGTGGATTTTGGAGAAACTGATCCTTGTGATATTGATACAGATGATGATGGTATTCAGGATGGCACTGAGTCGGGCACGGTGACACCGGTTCTGGATCCTGATGAAGATGGACCGCTGCATGGGACTGACACCAATATCTTTCAGCCTGATCTTGATCCTTTAACCACAACAGATCCCCTGAACTTTGACACAGACGGTGATACATGGAGTGATGGTGTTGAAGATGTGAATCATAATGGGCGGGTTGATTCAAAAGAGAGAGATCCTTCCAAATTTCAGATTACTGTTAATTTTACAACAACTCCGCCCACAATTGACGGAGAGATTGGAGCTGAAGAGTGGCAGTCTGCATCTGAAATCAGCTTAAAGAGTCAGCAGGATACTACATGCGTGTTTTATTTAATGCATGATACTAATTATGTATATATAGCAGTAACAGCAGTTGATGATTACACCAATACTACACCTGTGGATACATTTTCTACCGGCACTTTTGATAACATAGCCATCTGGTTTGGAAAAGATGGAGCAGATGTTCAGGCAGGAGAGACCGGTTATGGTTACTGGCTGTATGGAAACAGCTATCTCAGGACCAATGAGATAAACTGGAGAGATAATCAACTGTCTTCTTTCCATAGCTCTGCACAAGGCATGGCAAGCGGTCCTCCATCTTCACCATATATGAACTATGAATTAAAAATCCCGAAACAGGAAATTTTAGATACCATAACCGGCAACGCTGGAAAAGCAGGTATACATTACTGGAATGATTATGATTCAGGTCCAAGCTTCTGGAGTCCGTCAGATGTAAGTGTATATGATGTTGAAACTTATGATGAAATCTTATTTTTAACACCTGTTGATAACAACAAAACCAGTTTGGAGGCTATATATTTGCTTTTATTAAACTGATTTTGATAAAGATTTTAATTGTAATGAGTGCGGCAGGACTGGAAAATCAACCCGATTAATGGTTGCGTTCCATTACTTGAAATTCACGCCCTGAGCCTGAACAGCAAGAATTATATAACGCATTGGGATTATATACGCATCCTAACTGCTGGAGTAAAACAGTATTATGGATACAGTTCTATCTTCAGGACAGAATATGCCGGCTCTTCATAGGGATGTGCATTTAAAAGAGCTGCAACAGCTGTTTTAATAAGTTCATCTTTTACAACCATTTCAACCCTGTACTCATTCACTTTTTCAAGCTTATCCAGGTTGCCGATAAAAGGGCTGCTGCTCTTTAGCGGTCTGAACTGTCCTTTGCCCTCTATCTGCCAGCAGCATTGGTCATAATTCCTATATTTACCTGCCCCAACACTGAAAAGGGTATTTTTTACCTTTTCAAGATGAGTTTCCGGAACATAAAAAATCAGTTGATACATTGCATCCTCAATTTCCATTTACTGCTGTTTTTATCCCAAAGTAACACCCTAAGCTATAAAAAAATAGTGACAATAGAAATAATACATCAAATTTTTCGACATTATGAAGCGAACTTCATAATAGTCTTGACTTTTCTGTAGTTTGCTTCATAATAATCAAGATGAAACGATATCTTGAAAGTTATATTAAAAAGGATCTTGATGAGAAAATTATTCTATTATCAGGACCACGTCAGGTTGGAAAAACAACGCTGTCAAAGCAGCTGACATTTTCATATACATATCTGAATTTTGATTCAACGTCTGATAGAAAAATTATTCATGCTGAAGAGTGGACACGTGATGTTGACATGGTAATTTTTGATGAAGTCCATAAAATGAAAAAATGGAAGTCCTGGATTAAAGGAATCTATGATGTCGAGGGAAGTTCTCCTTCAATACTTGTTACCGGCTCCGCAAGATTAGATACATACAAAAAAGGTGGGGAATCTTTGGCAGGCAGATTCTTTTCATATCGTCTGCATCCTTTAACGGTAAAGGAAATCTGTTTGTATTTCAAAGAAGATTCTAAAACAGTACTTGAACAAATTTTTGAGTTTGGCGGTTTCCCGGAACCATATTTGAAAAAGAGCAGACAATTTGCAAAACGCTGGCGAAGAACCCATACTGATACAATTATCAGGGAAGATCTTCTGGATCTTGAAAGAGTCAGGGATATCAAATCCATTGAAATACTGATTGAGCTATTGCGGGCACGCGTGGGATCAACCACCTCTTTTGCATCACTGTCCAATGATCTCCAGGTCTCTATTCATACAGTTAAACACTGGTTACAGATTCTTGAAAATATGTATGTCATCTTCCCAGTGCGGCCATATCATAAAAACATAGCACGCAGCCTGTTAAAAGAGACAAAATATTATCTATATGATACAGGCGAAGTTGACGGGAATTTAGGTGCGAAACTTGAAAACACAGTTGCCTGTGCATTGCTGCGCGAGCTGCATTTTATTGAAGATACAACTGGAAGCACTGTTGCACTTCATTATCTCAGAGACAAGGAAAAAAATGAAGTGGATTTTCTTCCAATTATTGACAATAAACCTATAATGATGATTGAAGTAAAATTAAGTGATGACAATTTTTCTCCTTCCCTGTTTCGATTTAATAAATTCTTCAAAAATATAAAATCAGTTCAAGTTGTCCATAATCTGCGTCACAAAAAAACAAAAAGATCTGTGAATATGTTATCTGCCCATGAATTTTTAAAGGATTTGCAATTCAAAGGCTGATTATTCCTTTTTTCCATCTATTCTATATTTGCTTAATTTTTACTCATAAGTTTTGTCACTGCTTTTTTAAATGGCAGTAACCTACCCTGCCCTGTAAGCTCTGGTTGAATCAACAGTATAAACAGCAAGAGCTGTCCAGATAAAAATAAATGCAATAAGCTGATGCTCAGACAGAGGTTCATCATAAGCAAACACAGCGAGAATAAACATCATACTTGGGCCGATATACTGCAAAAAACCAACCGTGGCCAGCTTCAACCTTCTGACACCGATATTAAACAGTAAAAGAGGTAGAGCTGTAACAAGTGCAGTACAGATTAAAAAGATATCTGTGATATGATCTGCATGAAGAAAAGTGGCCTTGCCGGTTTTTTCCAGCCATGCGAGATAGACCAACCCTGGAATAGTCAAGATAAGGGTTTCAACAGCTAGACCCACTGCAGCATTCAAATTAAGTTTTTTTCTTATCAAACCATATAATCCAAAGGTTACAGCAAGTATAACAGCGATATATGGAAATGACCCATATTGGTAGGTAAGATATAAAACTCCGATTGCTGCAATGATAACTGCTACTATCTGAAACTTTCTTAATCGCTCCTGTAAAAAGAGAAAGCCGAATAATACATTTACAAGGGGATTGATATAATAACCAAGACTTGCCTGAAGTATCATGTCATGATTTACAGCCCATATAAAAAGAAACCAGTTGGATGCCACAAGCAGTGTAGTAACAAAGAGCCACTTGACTGTTTTAAAGGATTTAAATGTATTAATAAATATTTTCCACTGCCCCTGTAAAAAAACAGTGGGCAGAAGAAAGATAAAGGACCATACAATCCTGTGGGTTATTGTTTCAAGGGCAGGTACATGGGAGATTACTTTCCAGTATATGGGGACAAGTCCCCATATGAGAAAAGCTGATCCTCCTGCTAAAAGGCCTGACAGTGATTCATTTTTTATATTTTTCTGCAAAATTCAACCTTAAATTTTTTAATGCTGCGGGGGATACTATATGAAATTTCGAATCTTGGGAACTATAAAATTACAGATGGTCAGAAAGATAACAAAAAAAGATTGCATTTGCGGCAGATTGTGATGGGTATATTCAAAAGAGGGACAAGGCTTTGGGTTATCCCTGATACCTTGCCCCCTTATATAGTCGACAGGCTGTTACACAACCCCAATTTTCCCAATTTCGGCGTTGGAAAAATAAATTTAATCCTCGGGCTCGAAGAGGAGCTTATGCTCACATACTGCATGTATGCCTGTGGTAAAATTTATTTTCCGCCTTGAACTTGGTTTGTAAAAGAGCGTGTGCTCACAAAAATTTGCATTATGTAACAACCTGTCGGTTTCACTTTTGGGTGATTTATCTGACGTCTGACTGAAAGCCCCTGTCTAAATGAAATAGTGTTCAAACATGTATCATGAGACAATTATGTCCTGTCCATAAAAATCTGCATCATTCAAACAGCTTTGCATATTCTCCATAACCCTCTTTTTTAAAATCTTTTTCAGGTATGAACCTGAGTGATGCAGAGTTAATGCAATAGCGCATACCCAGAGGTTTTGGGCCGTCATCAAAAACATGCCCCAGATGAGAGTCTCCATGCCTGCTTCTCACTTCTGTTCTCACCGAGAAGAGGGTTTTATCTTTTTTTTCGACAATATTCTCATTTACAAAGGGCTTAATAAAACTTGGCCATCCCGTGCCTGATACAAATTTATCCTTTGATGAAAAAAGCGGCTCTCCTGTAACAATATCCACATAAATTCCCTCTTTTTTATTGTCCCAGTATTTGTTGGAAAAAGGCCTTTCTGTTCCATTTTTCTGGGTGACACTGTATTGCAGGTCAGTAAGTCTCTCTTTTATGATTTTGTCATCTGGTTTTTCATAGACTTTTCTTTCTGGTTCATCATCCCAGACCATTTTAAGAAAACTCTGCCTTCCAGAACCTGTTTTGTATCTTTGATAATGTCCAGGATTCTTTTTGTAATAGTCCTGGTGATACTCCTCTGCTTTAAAAAACTTTGATGCCTGCAGTATTTTTGTTTCTATGGGTCTGTCAAACCTGCCCGAGCTCTCAAGCTTTTTTTTGGAACGCTCTGCAAGAACTCTTTGATCTTCATCATGATAAATTATTGCAGTGGCATACTGACTTCCACGGTCAGCAAACTGGCCTCCGTCATCTGTGGGATCTATCTGGCGCCAGAAGACATCAAGAAGTGTCTCATAGGAAACTTTTTCAGGATCATAGGTCACATGAACAGCTTCAAGATGGCCTGTATCAAGGGAGCACACCTGTTCATATGTTGGGTTATCTGTTTTACCCCCGGTATAACCTGAAACAACATTAATAACACCATCAACCTCATCAAAAGGATGTTCCATGCACCAGAAACATCCCCCTGCAAAAGTTGCAGTTCTATATCTTGTCTCTTTTGCCATCCCAGAAGACACCATGGAAAACACCACCACAGCACCTGTTAAGATCATATTTCTAAACATTGTATATTCCTCCTTTTACCTAAAAAAATATCCTTTTTAAGCCTGGATTACTTTTTAATGTTCTTTCAACATTCTATTCTACACCCTATTTTCTTGTGTTTCAAATATTATCAAAAACAATGCAAAAACAGGTCCAGAGGAAAATTGTATTTTTACTCTATTTCAAAAGCGCGTTCACCGTGAAATGTGTTGTCCAGCCCGGCAAAAATAACATTTTTGTAAAAACAGTCAGTTGCTCAGCATCAAAGAGATCTGTTTATCAATATTTTTCAGTTTTTCTGTGAAAAAGAGAGATTGATCTGATTTTATAAACCACAAGGGTAACAGCTCCCCAGTTTGAATCAATTTTGCCGTAAAGCAGATAGGGTTTGCCGTAATCCAGCATGTGACAGAACAGAGCATAGGGCTTTGGGAAAAAAATTGTTTCAATAATACCTGTCTCATCTTCAAAGGTCAGAAATTTCATGGGATCTCCCTTTTTGGTCTTTACAACTTTTCCTGTGATAAGCCATCCTGCAAACAGTATACTTCTGCCTGTAAACTTTGGCAGATGTTCTGCTTTAACAGTGTTATAGCTTTGTATTATCTCCTTATACAAAACAATGGGATGGCAGGAGCATAAAAATCCAAGCACATGAAATTCCCTCCTTAAATTTTCAATACGGTTATCCTGTGGAAGATCAGGTATTAAAGAAGCTGGGCATGCATGGTCCTGTTTTAAACTGCTGAACAAAGAAGACTTTTGCTCTCTTCTTCTGTCTTGTTTCTGCCATGTCGCAAAAACCCATAAAATCACAGCCCGATTGTTTTTTTCATCCAGAGAATCCAGGCTGCCGCTGTGAACCAGGGAACGCATCTCGTTTTCCCCTGGCTTGACCCGGGTGAAAAAATCTTCAAGGCTTGAAAATTGAATTTTTTTTCGCTCCTTAATAATGGTTTTCATGGTTTTTCTGGAAAGATCCCTGATGGCCATCAATCCTACCCTGAGCTTGAGATTATGACCTCGCCACTGGATATCGCTTCTATTGATATCAGGATTAAAAATTTTCACATTCAGTCTTCTTGCTTCAGATACATAGGCAAAGGTAGAGTAAAACCCGCCCTGATTACTTATAACTGCTGCCATGAATTGTGCAGGATAGTGGGTTTTCAAATAAGCTGCCTGGAATGATACCCGTGCATAGGATGCAGAGTGGGGTTTACAGAATGAATAACCTGAAAAACTTGTAATCATATTCCAGACAAGCTCAATATCCTTTGAAGAGACTCCTTTTTTAAAGGCTCCTGTCTTGAACATGCTGTAATAATCCTGCAATTTAAGTTTCTTGTCCTTTTTTGACATAATTTTTCTCAACCCATCACCCTGAGCATGAGTAAAACCCGCCATTTTTACTGCCACCTTTGAAACATCTTCCTGGTACACCATAATGCCGTAAGTTTCACTCAGTACATCTTCCAAAAGAGGATGAATAGGTTTCCAGATTCCAGTATGGAGGCGCTTTATATATTTTTGTATAAATTCGTTGGCTGCAGGACGGATGATGGAAGAGTGAATGACCACATGCTCAAAATCCCCTATTCTGGATTTTTTCTGCAGCAGCCGCATGGCAGGGCTTTCAATATAAAAACACCCCATGGTATTGCCCTGGGCTACACTCTGCTGGGTGTCATAATCATCTTCAGGATCCTGCAGTTTAAAATCATCAAATTTACCAGAAGATTTGCTGATACTTTTTACAGTGTCCCGGATAACTCCAAGGCTTCGGTTGCCCAGAAGATCTATTTTCACAAGACCTGCATCTTCTGCTGAATCTTTTTCCCACTGGATAATCGGTACACCTTTGGGAGCAGTTTCTACCGGTACATAGGTGTCAATTGGATCAGGGGTGATGACAACTCCGCCTGGATGAACTGAAAGATATCTTGGTGTTCCTGTAATTCTCCTGGCATACTCCATGATTTCAGGCCATGGTTCCGGGAAATCCATGAATTTGAATTCAGGGCGCTGTTGTATTCTATGAAGCAGCTCTTCTCTTGCAACATCTAATTTCCAGAACCAGGGAAGACGTTTAGATACTTTGCTGATCTCAGCTTCCGGCAGCCCGAAAACCTTTGCCACCTCCCGTACAGCCATTCTGGGCTGAAACAGTATATGACTTGATACCATGGCTGCATGATCTTTAAATTCCTGCAATACCCAATTTAAAATACCATCCCTTTCATCCCAGGCAAAATCAATATCAATGTCAGGTGGATCTTCTCTATCCGGGTTTAAAAACCGCTCAAAATAGAGATTGTATTTTATGGGGCAGACATTGGTAATACCAAGACAGTATGCCACAATGGAAGCAGCTCCAGACCCTCTGCCGCAGATTCGTGAAGCTTTTTTAACTATTTTTTCAACCACCAGAAAATACTCACAAAAATTCTTCTGGGAAATGATGGCAAGTTCATGATCAATCCTTTTGATAACCCGGCCTGACAGGCTTAAACCATAACGTTTTTTCGCACCTCTCATGGTTTTTTCAAATAAAAGCTGGTCTGCACTCAAGTTTGTGTTTTCTTTCCAGGGCGGCATGACAATATCAGAATCCGGTGCCTGAAACTCAATTTTTTCTGCCAGAACAAAACTGTTATGTATGGCTTCAGGCAGGATATTAAATTTTTCTTTATACATTTCAGGAGAGCCGAAAAATGCATTTTCCGGGGCTGCATCCTTACGGGTTAGACGGCTTAAACAGATATTATGATCAATGGCTCTTAGCATGTAATGAATTTTCAGATCTTTTCTGTTTAAAAAAAAACTGCCCGGCGTTGCCACCAGAGGAATACCAAGCTTTCTCGCTGTTACACATAAAGGATGCTGCTGCGACAAAGGATGTCGCACAAGATTAACACCAAGATCCACATGATTTTCATGCCAGAAAGGTAATAGATCATGATTTCTGGTCAATACCACAAGTCCTTTGGAAAAACCCGGCAAAAAGGTTTTAAGTGAAAAGTTTGTATCTCTGTGCCGGCAGGTTATAAGACGGGTAAGGTTGCTGTAACCTCTACTGTTTTTCACCAGACAGACAGCCCTGTGGAATGGAGTGTGCGGATCTGTAATTTCCGCACCAATAACCGGTTTCAGTCCCTGAAGCCTGCACTCTTTGATAAATGTCCACATGCTGCACAAATTATCTGTATCAGTCAGGGCAAGACTTTGATATCCATATGTTTTTGCCTTTGCACATAAATCCTTTATGGAAGCTGTACCCCACATAAAAGAGTAATGAGATTTTGTACTCAGAGGGATCATCAATGGGAAATTCTCATTCTGTAATAACCTGCCGAGATTCAGATACCATCATGGCCAGCCCGGTTTTGATTGATACCCTGCCGAATTTTGCCCTGATCCTATCCATTGCAGCGACCAAATCAGCCTGTCTGTTTTTTTTGGTATTGTATGCAAAAAGATCAGCTTGGAATTGAGGTGCAGACAATTTTTCACAGACAAGGCGCATATGGCGGATGCGAACTCTCCTTGTCCATGCTTTATCAAGAAGAAGGGAGCACTTTTTAAACATGATCATATCATTGTATGTGGAGGGGGTGATTTTCAGTTTTGAACTCTTTTGCATCCCGTCTGAATAGGAGATAATAATTTTTGCAGCAGCACCAGTAAGTTTTCGATCCCGCAGATTTTTACAGATTTTTTCAACCATAAAATAGAGAGCTTGTTTTAATAAGGCAGCACTATTGGTATCCTCACTGAATTCATGATCTGCATAAATAGATGAAAAATCCTCACAGGAAGCTGTAACAGGTGCTGTATCAACACCTCTGATATAGTCATGAATTAAAGATGCTCTGTTGTGACAAGGAATTTCAAGCTGTTCCATGGTAAGTGCTCTTGCCTGGGAAATTGAAAAAAGATTGAACTCTCTGAGTCTTGTTAAATCCGATTTTATAAGACCCGGAATAAGATGGAGAGGCAGAGGAGCAAGAAAAGCTTTTTCATCCCCCGGGGCAACAATATATTCTCCGATAGGTTTTACAACTCTTGTGGCCACCTTGGCTATGAGTTTATTTGTGGCAACCGACCAGACAGGATCAAGATTAAATGTTTTTTTAAAAGCATTTTTAAGTCTGAAAGCTATATCAACAGATGGTCCAAAAAGCCTGCTGCTTCCTGTGACATCCATAAATATATGGCCGTCTGATTTGCCTGATTCAATCAAAGGGCTGAACGTAAAACTCTCTTTTAAAAGGTCTTTCATAACCAGTTCATACCGGTTAAAACTTGGCGGAAGAATTTTAATTTTTTTATTAAGCCGCCTGACCCTGGCCAGGGGCATACCTTTTCGAATACCCTGTTTATATGCCTCTTCACTCATATCATACACCACTGCCCTGGGCGCTCCTATGGGGACAATTATCAGGGGATACCCTCTAAAAGACGGCTGCTGATTTATCTCCACAGCAGCGGCAAAATCAGCAATATTCAGATGAATGATGGAGCGGCTCACAATTTTGTACCATTTTAACCATTCTGTTTTTTAAAACACTAATGGTTTTCAGGAGTAATGTCAATATAAATGTAAATGTTTTGTAAATATTAAACACATACAAAAAAGTGACGGCGCTATTCTAACCAACAGGGATCAACACTTTTAATATATCTTCCTTGCCGACAATACCCACAAGTTTACCTTCCTCAACCACAGGAATTGTGTGAAAATGCTTTTCAACCATCAGGCTTGCGATTTCAGAGATAGGCATATCAGGATGGGCTGTAACTGGATTTTTCACCATGGCCTGGCCAACATTTATTGCTGCAATTTTCTGTAATTCCTTATCTAACTGTTTTGAAGATGACAAGGGTATAATACCGTCAAGAAAGCTGAAGACCGTTGGTATTGATACTTTTTTCTGCTGAAAAATCAAATCGCTTTGACATAAAATACCTTGAAGCCTATCCTCAAGATCAACCACTGGCACACCATTTATATGATTTTCCAACAAGATTTGTGCAGCACTGATAATGTCAGTATCAGGGGAAACTTTTATTACATCTGTTTCCATGATGTTTATGGCTGTTATAATGGAATCTTTTTCAACTTCCTGAAGCACTGCATCCTTTTTATCATGCGATGCAGCAGGTGTGCGAACTGCAAGAACAGGACATGGCGCCCTGCTGATAATACGATCTGTGGTTGACCCAACCATAAATTTTTCCCAAATATTATGCCCGTGAATACCAAGGACAATCATATCAATCTCTTTTTGTCGGGCATAGGAGATCAACTCCTGATAAGGAGAGCCTTCAAGAAGAACAGTGACTGGTGCACACCAGTTTTTGCTTTCATCGGGCAGCATATTTACAAGCTGGTCCTCAAGTTTTGCAAACAAGGACTTTTTTTTCTGATTCTCCCAGATCTTAACATCTTTTTTTAATTCCATGTAGTCTGTCATGTTCCAGGAGGGATAGCCTCCTTCCAAGGGTGTGGCAGAGTCTGATATATTCAGATTGACATTATCTACCGGCCTGACAACATGGGCCAGATGAAGCTGGGTTTGGAATTCCTGGGCAAGACCCAGAGCATAGTCAAAAGCCAGTTGAGAATCTTCAGAAAAATCACATCCCACAAGTATTTTTTCAAGTTTTATTCCCTTATCTGATAAATTTGTTAGATTATCAGAAGGTTGCAGAACCAACAGAGGACAGGAGAGAATTTTCACCAGCCTGTCTGTTACAGATCCAATTAAAAATCTTTTTACTCCTGAGCCGCCATAGGTTGCAGCAATGACCATTCCCACATCATTGTCCAGAGAGATCTGTGCAATTTCCTCTGCTGGATACCCGCTGCCAACCATAACTTCACACTCTAAATCAAATTTCTCTCCCAATTCTGCAAGTTTGTTCTGGGCATGCTTACTTTGCTCTGCTTCAATTCTGGCATAATCCGCATATGGTGACATATGACCTGCAACCATGAATGAACCAGGGACGATATGACATAAACAGAGTTTTGAATTAAATTCCGTGGCAAGAGCTTTTCCATAACTCAAAACCAGATCGGTAGAATCTGAAAAATCAATGGCACACATAATTGTTTTTGGTTCGATCCTCATAATTCCCCTCCTTATCCTTATTATTGTTGTATGTTCAGCGAACAGAAACTATATTTTCAGAAAGATTTCAGATACCAGGTCAAAAAAAGAGTGCAACCGAGCTTGTGATCAGCAGACAATAGAGTCTCAATATCATATTATCATGAAACTAATTATAATATTTTTATACCAAAACCGTCAAGAAAAAAATTTCAATCCTCTATTATATATTAATCACCTTATCTGCCAACTGCATTGCAGTAACAATATCAAGCATATTAGTGGTTTCACCAACCTGTTTTTTCCCCAACAGATTAAAATAGGTTAGGCAGGTACCACAAACCAGAATCTGCAGACCCTCTTTAGCATATTTCTGCAAAACCGGCAGTACATCGGAGCCCTCAACCGCCATTTTAACTCCGTTGTTTACCAGCACCAGCCTCCACAATTCAGGCCCCATCTCTTTTAATGTTTTAATAAAGCTGATCATCAATTTTGAACCCAGTTCATCATCCCCAGAACCCATTTGATCAGTGGCACACATCACCATAATCTTTTGCTCTTCAGATTCTTTGACTGCCGGTTTTTCAACTCTGTTTCCAGGGATTGTTCTGAGTCCACCCGTAATCGCAAAATAATCCTCCTGCCGGTCTGTTAAAGTTGTATAATTGTTAAATTCCAAAAACCTGCAGACATTCTCCACTGCAGCTTCGTTATCAACAATCACTTTTATAGCATCTATGTTTGTCTCCTCGATTACAGCCTTGGTCTGCAAAACCGGTTCAGGACATACAAGACCCCGGACATCTATCTCTTTCATGCATACTCCCTCTGTTTTTCAAATAAAAAATCTATTAATGTCAGTGCATTTTTTGGAGCCTGACCCCGGACATGATTATTAAAAAATATACCGCCTGCCCGGGCTTTTGGTATAATAGTCTCTTTGATTACACTATCCCATTTTGTGATCTCCAGGTCAGTATAATCATAGTCAAATTGTTTTTGCATATTGCCGGAACCCCACCCTTTTGCATTTCTGCCGTGGAAACGAATATAAAACAGATCCTGGTTGGTAACCACATCAAGTTGAGGAAAAAGCCCGGGTAAATCAGGCGCATCCACAGAAACCAGGGTAATTTTGCGTTTTTCAAATTCATAAAACACCTTGTCATTTACCCAGGAATCATGCCGGAATTCCACGGCAATAGGCAGACCTGAGAGTTCATCTAACAGTGCTGCTAGATAATGTCTGAATTTGATTGATCGTTTGAACCAGGGAGGAAGCTGGATAAGAATGCATAAAAGCTTTTTAGATTGAATCAGAGGTTCAATCCCCTGGCGATAGGACATGACCTCTTTTTGCCAATACCCTTTTTTTATCTCATGGGTCATTGTCCGTGTCAGTTTTGCTGCAAATTTAAAATTTTTCGGCACTTTTGCACACATTCGTTCAACTGCTGCTGCCTTTGGCATCTGGTACCAGGTATAATTAAGTTCTGTTGTATGAAAAAACTTTGTATAAATATCAAGCATATTGGAAGAGTTGGTGCCCTGGGGATAAAAACCTGAATCAATCCACTCTCCATAGGAATAGCCGCTGGTACCTACAAAAAGGCTGCACGCATCAAAATGATTTGTCATTCAAAACTCCGGGAACCTCGGATAATACCGATAACTTTGCCCTGTACCAGCACTTCATCAAATTCATACATACAAGATCTGAATTCTGAATTTTCAGGCCGCAGCTCAATAAAATCTTTATGCAGAAAAAATCTTTTTACCGTGGCTTCTTCATGATGGATCAAAGCCACAACAATCTCCCTGTTCTGAGCATACTGCATAGGTTTGCAAATGGCCAGGTCCTGGTCAAAAATACCTGCATTTTTCATGGAATCTCCATGAATTTTAAGTGCAAAAAGGTTTTGGCCCTGGTATATTTTAGCATCCACGACAAGCTGACCTTCCCACTCCTGCTGGGCATACATGGGAATACCTGCCGTGATATGTCCGATCACAGGAATCTGCTTCTGCCTTTGTGCAGCGTGCAGATCTCCTGCATTATCAAGGATATAAATGGTGCGGCTGTACCTGCCCTCCCGCCTGATATACTCCTTGTTTTCTAGAGTTTTCAGGGTCTGGGCAACTGCGGCATGACTGATTTCAAGATCAGCTGCAGCTTCACGCAAACTGGGAGAAACAGAATTATCCTCAATTTTTCGTTTCAGGTACTTAAAAACTTTTTGCTGATTTTGTGTGAGCATATTTCTCATATTGACGATAATGTAATAGTTTATATTGCAGATGTCAATACAAACGTAAATGATTTGTCAATAAAAACTATGAACAAAACAGAGAGATTTTCAAGCAAGGTTTTTCAGGCTGTTATAACCTTATAACCTCAAAATCCTGGTTACAGTATTCCATGAATTTTATCAGATCTTTTGAAGATATTGTTGTTGTGGCTGTATTTTCAAGTGGATGAAAATTGAGAAGATCACTCTTCATCATCTCTTCATCAAGAACTACTTTAATTTTATGATCTCCTGTATTTATAACAGCAAAGGGTGTTACTGCACCGGGAATTACTCCAAGAACCTGTGCAAGAAGCTCAGGCTTGCCAAATGACATACTTTTAGCGCCGATTTTTTTTGCTACTTCCTTGATCTTAATTGATTTGTCACAAAGGGTAACAACAAGAAACATATTTTTCTTTTTATCTTTGAAAAACAGATTTTTACTATGGACACCATCAATGCCTTCGTGCTGCTGGTCAGCTTCTTCAACAGTAAACACTGCGGGATGTTCATGATTTATATATTCAATATTATTTTGTTTAAGTACATTTAGCAATTCTTCCTGGGTTTTTAACATATTTTTCAGGGTCTGAGACAAAAATATGGGTAAATTTGACAAAAGCTTTTTTTTGCGTTATTATCTGAATGCTCAATAAGCAATCAGATAATAGGGGGAGACATGAAAAAACTTGAAAAACTTGAGGCAAAGAGAGATTCTATCCATGGACAACTTGTAAATATTGGTGATTTTAAGAGAGGAACAATCTCTG
>JAQIBP010000108.1 GCA_027858995.1 Deltaproteobacteria bacterium
GTTTTTTCAGCAAGCACAAAAAAAGTAGCCACCAGGAAAAAACTGGTGGAAAGGCGTAAAAAATCTTAGTAATCAAGTGGTTATATAAAGATAACTATTTTAAAATTACGGAACATCCGTTAAAGGTGTTGCAGGAACCTCTGTATTTAAAGTTTTTTCCCTTGAAGTTGCACGATCCGGGCTTAATCTTCAGGAAGCTTTGGATTCAGGATTTGACGCTGTGGAAAATTATGTTAAAACAAGATCAAAGGCTCATGGACAAACTGGTTCAACATCTATTCATATCAATATGGTGGCAGATAAAAAAACAGGTCGTCTCCTTGGTACACAAATGGTTGGAAAAAATGGAGTTGCCCATAGAATAAATGCAATTGCTGTAGCTCTACACTCTAAAATGGGGGTTGAGGATTTTACCCAGACTGATCTTGCCTATGCACCACCTTTTGGACCTGTATGGGATCCTCTGTTGACCGCAGCAAATCAGGTGCTAAAAAAAATTTAGCTTTCCATGGCCCATTTGATAAAAGCCAAACAAGCCATAGAAAGATTATGGATTAATTAGAATAGTTTAATTCCTGTTTAACAGCTTCCAGCTCTTTTTCAAGATCTTGAGCTCTTTGAGCAAGGTTTTCTTTTGTAGAAGCTGATTGTTGGGGTGGCATATACTGCTGTGCATTTCTCATGCACCTGCCATTTCCACGTCCTCTTCCAAAACCTGCCTGATTTGAAGCCTGACTACGGGCGCAATCGCCCATTTTTCTTCCTGTCATTGGACCTTGATTTTCAGGTCCTCTCTTGTTAAATCCTGGCATCTATTTCACCTCCTTTGAAATCTTTTGTTTTGTCCATGTCTTCTACCTCTGCCGCAATTTTGTATCTTATAGCAGCCACCTTGAATGATTAATCTTTTAGAACTTACAAGAGCTTTGGTGGTTTTATATCTTGCCTGCTTTAATATTCTACCAAAGGTCTGTCTTGAGATGTTCATGCTCAATGCAGCGCCTGCCTGATCAAGACCATCAAGATCAATATGTTTTAAAGCCTCAAACTCTTCAAGGGAGAGTATTATCTGGCCTGTTTCATCTCTCCCGCATGGTCTGAACCCCTTAGTTTCAGGGTGTGCTGAAATCCATCTTGGTCGTTTAGGTCTTGGCATAAATCCTCTTGGTTTTGGTCATTTGACCATAATATACTCATGCTTATTTGAACTGTCAAGAAAATATTAACTTTTTTAATATTCTGTATGGAATTTCTGGTATATAATTTGCATTCTAAATTCTTGATTTAGGAGTTAATCCCAAGGTTCTTGAAAAAGTAAAGCAAAAACCAGAACCACCTGTATGGATTGCTGACGCTGCTGATGCTGTGGGACATCCCAATGAAGATGATTATTTGGCATTGAAAAAAATAATCACTGAACTATAATACAAAAAAAGGAGTTGAGTGCTATATTATTCAACTCCTTTTTCATATCGCGGCAGGGAGAAAATACCCCTGTACAATATCTAAGATGGTCTTACTACGAGAACCGGAACCTTTGATTTAAGAATAACACCGCTGGCAGTGCTTCCCACCATTAATTCCTCTAATTCACCATGTCCATGTGTACCCATTATAATAAGATCAAAATTTTGATTTTTTGCAATTTTGACTATTTCATCAACAGGGTTTCCAGCCTGTACAATTATACGCTCTTCAGAAAGCGGGCAGTGGGGTATCTCTTCAAGAACTTTTTGTGATGTAATTTTCATTCTTTCATGGATAGCTGTTTTTGCTTTTTCAATATTGTCTTGATTCAATTCACTCTTTTTCGTTTTATCGATTATGCCTGATAAATCAATCCCTGTTCCAGAAGAGTATTCATCCAGTATATCAGGAACAATATGAACGGCATGAACCTGTGCATTATATTTGTTTCCAATGCTGCATGCATACTTTACAGCATGCCGGGCTGTTTCAGATAAATCCGTGGCAAAGAGTATCTTTTTTACATCAATTATAATTGATGTACCTTTTTCAAATTCCAGAGCTGCGGATTTTTCACTTTTCTCAGGTTCAGATACTTTTTGGGGTTCAATTTTTGTTTTACCAAATATTACATCAACAAATTTTACATACCAGGCTGCAGACTGAATCTGAATTATATAGGCAAGTGATATCAAAAGAGCAATAGTCATGCCTTCTTTGCCAAAAGCTGTCATGGCAATGGCAAGAGCAATTGATAAATCCCTCATGACAACACCAAAAACCATGGCAATAGCATCTTTTCGCGAAAAGAAAAGCCTGCCGACTATGGTTAATAAAACATAGGATATAATATAAAAGACAGCAAGTGGAATCAGAATACTTATTATATCTCCAGGGTTGGCAATAATATTTTTTGCTTTTAAAGACATTGCAAGAAAAGCAATCATGACAACACCAAGTGCTGAAAATGGAGGGAAATTAGGCTTTATTTTTTGGTTCCATGTTGTATTCCCATATTTTTTTATACAGGCATATTGAGTGAAGAGACCGACAAACAGAGGCACAAATACAAATATAGCAATCTGTTTGAACATATGAAGCATGTTTACTTCTATGGTAGCACCCATAAATACTTTAGTAAAAATTGGAGCAGCAAGCGATCCTATAACAAGTCCGAATACAACCATTTTAATAGCTGCTTCCTTATTTCCCTTTGCAAAACCTGTCCAGGAAATTGTCATTCCAGATGTTGGCAGAACACCAATTAAAAAGAGTCCAACTGCCCAGAGACCAAACTTGGGGTCCTGGCCAGATAGAAAAATTTTCCCAATGAAAAATACAAGCAGAGGAACAAATATAAAATTTATAATCTGGGTTACGAGTTGAAGTTTTAAATCCTTACCTTTAAATATGGTTTTCACATTCAAAGTTACCATCATGGGATAGACCATTACAAATGTTACAGGAATAATAAATTGTTTTAATGGACCTGCATTAAACAGATATCCAAAAATTAATCCACAGAACATGGAAATGGGGATTGCATAGACAAGGTTTTTCTGAATTTTTGATAATAATTTTATCATTATTTAAATCCTTTATATTTTTAAATTATGTTTTTTACGATGTCTGGGAACAAGTTTGCATCAGTATGGGGCAGGAATTGAGCTCTTGTGAATTCGTCCATAAATGCATTATTGCTTGAAAAATCAATATAAGTCATGGCATTTGAAATAGATATAGCCTGCTGGCGATAAGTATTGGAAAGAAGTGCCATATAAGCTCCTGCTATGGAAGAGTTACCCATATATTGGAATTTATCCCTGTCAATATCTGGAAGCAGTCCTATTGTTATTGCTTTTTCAATATCAAGGAATTGTCCAAATCCTCCGGTTATAATCATTTTACTGATGGAAGAAAAATCCATTCCAACTTGTTCAATAAGAATGCTGAATCCTGCATACACAGCAGCTTTGCTTAAAACCAGGCTTTTTATATCTGACTGAGTAAAAATAATATCTTCGTCCGAGTCAATATTTTTTGCATGTTCAATAATAAAAGCTGGCTCATCATTAAACAGTGTAAGCCTTGGGTGATCAGTTTCAATTTTAAATTTACCATCCTGACCAATGACTTTTTTTAAAAGCATTTCAGACAGTAAGTCTATCATCCCTGAACCGCAGATACCCCTTGGCTTTGAATTACCGATTACCTGATATTCAGGTTTAAAAGTTTTGGGATTAAGAGTAATGTTTTCAATTGCGCCATCTTCAGCCCTCATACCCCATCTGATTCCACCGCCTTCAAAGGCAGGGCCTGCAGAACAGGCAGCAGTCATTAGAAATTCATCATTACCAAGAACAATTTCACCATTTGTACCAATATCTATAAAAAGAGTAATATCTTCAGTATGATTAAATCCGGTATATAAAACACCTGAAACAATATCTCCGCCGACATAGCTTGCAGGCCCCGGCATGATAAAAACACCTGCATAATAAGCTGCTTTTAAGCCAATTTCTCCTGCCTTTAGAATTGGAAATTCAGACACTGTCGGAATATAGGGCTCTCTTCTGAGATATGTAGCTTTAATTCCCAGCAGCAGATGGGTCATGGTTGTGTTGCCTGAAACAACAATATTTTCAACCTGCTTATGATCAAGATTGATGGAATCAAGTGCCCGTTTACTGAGATTATTAATGGTGGAAATCGCCATTCTCTTTAATTTTTTTACACCATCTTTTTCAGAACATACAATGCGATTTATAACATCATCACCGCATGAAGCCTGTCTGTTATGACCTGATGCAGCACTTAAAATATCCCCACTGCCCATATCAACGACATAGACAACAATGGAAGTCGTGCCAAGATCAACAGCAAGACCAAGGGATTTTTTTGCATGATTTAAAGGGTTTACAGCAACTATTTCTGAAGAACATTTTTTCCATAAAATTGATGCGACTACCTTGAAATTTTCATCCCTGACTGCTTCGGTTAACTGTCGCATCACCCTGATATTCGTACTCATTTTAGAAATATCAAACCCTGATTTTTTAAGTGCTCGTTTTAATCTGTCAAGATCGCTCACTGTATCTTCCATAGTTGGTAAATCAAGCTGCAGTTCAACTTTTTCCACAATAGGTTCAATTTTTTCCACAAGACCTAACAGTTTTTTTGTAGCAGCTTCTCCCATTCCCGCAGCTTTTAATTTTTTTTCAATGGTTTCTTCCGGGATTTTTACAACAATATCTTCAACTATACTCGCCTGGCAGGCAAGAACATAGCCTTTTTCTATCTCTTTTGTGCTTAAAAGTGAAGTTTGAAGAGTTTTAACATTTCCTGATTCTATGACAAGTTTGCATTTTCCACATGAACCCTTGCCATTGCATGAAGCATTAATATATAGATCTGCTTTCTGGGCAGCATCCAATAAATTTGTTCCAGGATCAACAATAACTTTTGCTTCTTCAGGTTTGAATAAAACTGTGCATTTTTTTTCAGAAGAATCTTGTTTATCTGGCTCATCATCCGAGGATTTAAAACCTTTTTTGGATATGAAATGAATTGGGCAAGAAGATCTGAATTTACAATATATATCAGGGTCATGACACTCCAGACACTCATCACAAAGATAGTAGTTGTGTTTCATACAAATATAGCTGCTCTCCCGGTCAGGATGATTTAGGCATTTACCCATTTTTATATAATCTTTATTTTAAATTTCATTGTTAATTTTAAGGCACCTTTCACATTAATGTTTCAGATGCAAACTTTTGTCTTTAATTTGAATAATACAGATTAGAGCAAAGTTGATGCCAAAACTCTTAAAATAGAAATAAATAAAGCATAAATTGCGCTTGATGCCTTTAATTTCAATGTTTTTATTTTTTATAGTAAAAACAAAAAAAGTAAAAAACAGGCATTAAAGCGTTACTCAATCCTAAAAGTAACGATTAGGGTGCGTTACTTTTAGGATTAACTTATTAAAATTTCAAGAATATCCTGCATTAATTAAAATTTTTAAAAGAATTAACATTTTTATATTAACCTGGAAAAGCGCACATTTTTTAAAACGTGAAATTTATTTGTTAAATCCAGAAAACCATGAAGATGCTTGAAGATACAAGAAGTGATATAAAAAAAACTTCATAAACTTCATACTTTTAATTGTAATCTTGTTAACCAAACATGCAAATAAAATAATGCTGTGTGCAAAAAAAATATCTGTATAAAAAACTATGGCATATAAATTGAAATACTTTACTGATTATAATAATTTTATTTTTTTTTTGTCAATCATGTATGGAGGTTAATCAAAATGGAGTTAGTTGGAGTTGATGATAACTGGAAAAATGGTGTTAGTCTCATGGATTTCAGTGCTAGCTGGTGTGCTCCATGTAAAGCTCAAGAACCTATAATAAAAAACCTTGTTAATAAATTTAAAAATCGTGCATCAATTATTGAAGTTGATATCGATAACAACAGGGATTTAGCTACAAAATTCATGGTTCAAAGTATTCCTACTTTAATTATTTTCAAGGATGGCAAAGAAATTAAAAGATTTGTCGGTCTTCAAACTGAAAATACTATTTCTAAAAGTTTAGAAAACGCTTTATAAAGGTTGAAATCTTCTGACAATTAGTTAAAAGAAAATCTAAAAAATAACAGGTCGGCAAACTGTTACACAACCTGTAGAGGTTTTAGGTTGCCTTTGGAACTGATTTAGGACTTGGTTGGAAACTTCATTAAAGAATAAAATATATTTACTTATTTATATCCGGTGCAACTTAAATCATATTGACTGTTTCACCGGATTTTTATTTGTATTGATGTTCTCTATTTCGTGTATATAATTAACATATCAAACAAACTGCTTGATAAATTTTAAAATATAAAGGTGATACAGTTATGAAAGAGACAGTTTATGTTCTGATTTTTCTTGGAATTTATATACTTTTACAGGTTTATATCCTTCCCAAGATGGGTATATCCACCTGAATGAAAGATGCCTGTCAGGTGACAGACAACAAACAAATTCAAAAAGAATCTCAAAAAGAAAAATAATTGCTTTTACACATTGCTTTTAGTATTGTAACGGTAACGTTACTTAAAAGGAGTGTTATAACTTACTAATTCTCCAAGTTTTAGTGTTGGTAAAAAATTTTAACCCTAAAGATGGAAAAGGAGCCTGTATTAAAATACTGACTCTATGACAGTGGTTAAAAAAAGGTGATAAAAATGGAAACCCATCAATTATGGAATGTTAATTTTTTAAATCAAATTTTTAATGCCATGGCTGAAGGTCTTTTCACCCTTGACGACCAGGGTACTATTACCTCCTGGAACAAGTCCATGGAAAAAATTACCGGATACTCAGCCATAGAAGCTGTGGGTAATGAATGCAGTCTTATTCAATGCAACCGTTGTTTTGGTCAAAAATGCCCTGCCAATGTAAAAAAATGCGGTGTTATGGAAGAAGGAAGGACTGAGGCAAAAGAGTGTACTCTCAGGCATAGAGATGGATATGAAATTCCAGTAATAAAAAATGCAAGACTTGCCTATGATGACAATGGCCAGGTACTTGGAATTGTTGAAACCGTTACTGATCTGACTGAATTAAATCAAATAAAAAAAGCTGCTGAAGAGGCCCAGGGAAAACTTGAAAAATCCTACAGGCTTGGCAATATTATCGGAAAAAGTGTTGTCATGCAGAATGTGTTTGAAGCCATACGAGCTGCGGCAAACAGTAAAGCCAATGTTTTGATCCAGGGTGAAAGCGGAACTGGAAAAGAGCTTATTGCAGGAGCTATCCATTATAACAGCAGCATTAGTCACTCCACTCCTTTTATCATTGTCAACTGCTCTGCACTATCTGAATCTCTTCTTGAAAGTGAACTCTTCGGCCATGTTAAAGGTTCCTTTACAGGTGCTCACAAGGATCGTAAAGGCAGATTTGAAGAAGCTGATGGAGGTACTATTTTTCTTGATGAAATAGGAGAATTAACCCCATATATTCAGATTAAACTCCTTAGAGTTCTCCAGGAGCGGGAAATAGAGAGGGTAGGGGACTCAAAAAAAAGAAAAATTGATATAAGAGTTATAGCTGCCACCCATGCAAATCTTTATGAACTCACTCAACAAGGGAAATTCAGAGAAGATCTTTTCTATAGATTAAAGGTGTTTCCCATTAATATTCCTCTCCTAAGAGAGAGGAAAGAAGATATCCCTTTACTTGTCAGTCATTTTATTAAAAAAGGAAATGAGAGGGAAGATAAATCTATAAAAGGGATTGATAATAGCGGCATGAAGCAGTTGTTAAAACATTTATGGCCTGGAAATATCAGAGAACTTGAGAATGCCATTGAACATGCCTTTGTTATTTGCAATTCAGACCGTATTCAACTAAACGACCTTCCAGTGGAAATGTCAGAGGGTAAAAATCCTGGCACAGATGATTTTTATATTTCCCCTGTTTCCAATAAAATCAATTCTTTTAATACAAAAAAATCTTTAGATCTGACAAAAACTTATCTTATAGAACTGCTTGATGATTGTAATTGGAATAAGGCAGAGGTTGGACGTCGTATTCAAAAAAGCAGAACTTCAGTATGGAAGTACATGAAAAAATGGGATATCCCTCTTCAAAGATAATTTTAAGTTCATAATTAAGAAAGGATTACATCTATTCTATATGAGGATGAATGTTGAATTCACTAATTTTATATAGCAGGGTTTTATAACTGACTTTAAGTATTTTTGAAGCACGGGATCTGTTCCAGCCGACTTTCTCGAGAACAAAGAAAATTACCTCTTTCTCAACTTTATCCGCAGCCATTTTCTTGATCTTTTTTAAAGAGATATCTTCAAACAGTTTATCAGAACTTGTAGATAAATCAACAAACTCAGAAATAATTTGAGTGGTGCTGTTTACAGCTTTTTTATCAGGCAGCTCTTGAATCTCCATTGCATTCTTGTCAGTTCCAACAATAGTTGAATCCTGACCGTTCTCTTTGGGCAGATCGTTAAAAGTTTTTTCCCATGATTGCATAATCATCTGTTTTTTAATACAATTTTGAAGTTGTCGAACATTGCCTGGCCAAGGATAATTTACCAACTTTGAAACAATATCACTATTTGGCTTTTCAACTCGGTTATTTGGATATTCAGACCTATAAATTTTTAAATAATATTCGATAAGAGGTGGTATGTCCTCTTTTCTTTTACGCAAAGGAGGAATTTCAATTTTAATGATATTGAGCCTGTAAAACAGATCCTCTCTAAAAGTTTTTTTGGCCATGCTTTGTTCAAGATTATGATTGGTGGCAGCAATTACCCATACATCGGTTTTAAATTCCTGTTCAGAGCCAAGGGGAGAAAATTCGCCGCTTTGGAGCACATGAAGCATTTTAGACTGTAACGCCAGGGGCATATCGCCAATCTCATCAAGAAAAAGCACCCCTTTGTCTGCCATTTGAAATTTTCCAGAACGATTTCTATGAGCTCCTGTAAAAGCGCCTTTCTCATATCCATAGAGTTCACTTTCAAGAAGGGTTTCAGGCAGAGCGGCGCAATTGATTTTTACAAAATTTTGTGAGACTCTTGCAGATTCAGTATAAAGGTTTTGGGCAACAACTTCTTTGCCCACACCTGTTTCACCTGTTATCAACACATTTAAACAGGTATCAGATACATGATGAATCAACTCTTTTATTTTTAATATTGATTTGCTAACGCCGATTAAAGGTATGCTCTTGGTTTTATTTTTAATATTAATCATCAGTTTGTTTGCTGTTAGAATTATCTTTGGTTATAAGCAATTGGGCAACAATATTCTCAATTTTAAAAAGATCTATGGGCTTAAAAAGGACACAATCAGCTTCAGCTTCAGAAGCCAGAGCTCCTGGTTGATCACCATATCCTGTCATGGCAATAATTTTCATATCAGGATACTCTTTTTTTACAATGGAGATTAATCCCACGCCGCTAATATTGGGCATAACAAGATCTGTAATCAGGCAATCAAAGAAGTTAGGTTTATCTTTTAATAATTTGACAGCAGCAAAACCATCAGAAGCAGTTTTTACTTCATAATTCATTGAATTAAAAAATTCATAAAATGTAGACAAAATATCTTGATTGTCATCAACTATCAAAAGCCTGTTTAACTCTGCCATCTTATTTCACGCCTCATAAATTTAAAAAAAGCAATGTGTTATCTGTTCCATATAATAGATCAATTCAATCTTGCAAGAGAAAAATAAAAAACTTACGAAATTATCAAAATTAATTTATGTATGAAACCGCTATATACACAACAAACAATATAATAAAAAGGAATCCAACTTTTTTACCTATGCCCTTGTTAACCCAGGCAACAAATCCCAGCAAAAAGCATAAAAAAAGCATAAAAGGGAATTGAAAATAGTGAAGGTTAGTGTCTATGGGCATTGGATTAAAAATCCCCACAACTCCCATTACAAGACATATGTTAAAAAGGTTGGAGCCTACGACATTTCCCACAGAGATTTCACTTTCGCCCCTTGCAGCTGCAACAACAGAAGTTGCAAGCTCAGGCAGAGATGTACCTAAAGCAACTACAGAAATACCTATAAATGTTTGGGATAAGCCAATTTCCCGGGCAATGGTGATAGCTTCGCGAACAACAAAATTTGCACCATAAGAAAGCATCAAAATTCCAAGAATGATAAAAACAATATTTTTGATAATGGTTGGCAATGATGGTTTTACAATTTGAGTATCACTGTTTTTATCTTTTGCAGTGATAACACCGTAAATTAAAAAGACTATTAATAAAAAAATTAAAACAAATCCATCAGTCTGTCCAATATTTGAATCCATGCAGAGTAGCCAGAATATAAAGGAAATCAAAATCATATATGGAATCTCAATTTTAATAATCTGTTCTTGTATGGTTACAGGTTTAATGACTGAACTTATTCCCAATACAAGAGCAATGTTAATAACATTACTTCCGAGAATATTGCCAAGAGATATCCCGCCTGACCCTTTAACAGCTGCAACAAGACTTACCAGTAATTCAGGAGCTGAAGTAGCAAAAGATACAATTGTCAGGCCTATAATCACAGGTCTGACTGCAAACATGACAGCAGTTGATGCAGCACCTTCCACAAGCATAGCTGATCCGGCAAAAAGCAGTATCAATCCAAGTATTAGTATAGTACCCTGTGTAAACACTTTGCTATTTATGACTTTCTATTTAAAGCATAATTTATTTAAGGTTCTTGCCAATTTAAAAAAATAATATTATAAGGCGTGCATGATATAGTAGATAAAAATATTTATCAACATGAGAATTTACATGGGAAAGATCGAAAAATGATACAAAGCATAATAAAAAGCAGTGGAATGTTTGTACCCCCTAATCTTGTCACCAACCATGATCTTGAAAAGATATTAGACACTTCTGATGAATGGATAAAACAGAGAACCGGGATAGAACAAAGATTCTGGATTGACCCGGAAGAGGGGGTAACCGGCTCTTCAGATCTTGGATTTGAAGCTTCAAAAACTGCTTTGAAAACTGCGGGTTGGAAGGCAGAAGATCTTGATTTTATAATATTTGCAACACTCAGTCCTGATATTATGTTTCCTGGATCAGGGTGTCTTCTTCAGGCAAAACTTGGGCTCAACTCAACTCCAGCATTGGATATCAGGCAGCAGTGCACAGGATTTCTTTACGGTCTTGCCACAGCAGATGCATATATTAAAACAGGCCTTGCCAGTAAAATTCTTTTTGTAGGTGCGGAGGTTCACTCTACCGGCATGGATAAATCAACAAGGGGCAGAGATATTACAGTGATATTTGGAGATGGTGCAGGAGCCTTGTGTATTGAAGGTATTGAAACAAATGACAAGGCAGGAGTGCTTGCATCTTCACTTCATGCCGACGGCAACCTGGCTGATGCATTAATGACTGAACTTCCGGCATCAAATCTTCCTGTCAGGCTTCCACCAGATGTATCATTGGATGATCCAAGATATTTTCCTGTTATGGATGGTTCTGCTATATTTAAAAAAGCTGTGAGAATGCTGCCACAGGTTATAAATGAATCTCTTGAAAAAGCACAACTGGATCTTGATGAAATTGATTTAATCATCCCTCACCAGGCAAATATGAGAATTAACCAGGCCCTTGGGAAGTTCCTGAAAATTGATGAAAATAAAATATTTCATAACATACAAAAATATGGGAATACAACTGCTGCAAGCATTCCCATTGCACTTCATGAAGCAATGGAGCAGGGGCGTATTGGTAAATCAGGTGATATTGTCCTTTTTGCAGGACTTGGTGCAGGGCTCACATGGGGTAGTGTGATTTATAAATTTTTATAACCTCCATGGGCGCATTGATTGTAAAGGTATAACTCCTTTTATTTAAAAACAGAATATTTATTTTATGAAAAAAAATAATATCAATGATTTAATAGATAAAGGGGTGAAAATCCCAAATCCAGAATCTGTTTATATATCAGAGGATGTAAATCCTGAAAGAATTTCAGGGGACAATGTTACAATTTTCACAGGCTGCAAAATTGTGGGTCCAGAAACCTTGATAATGAAAAATTCACAGATTGGATATGAATCCCCTGTTACTATTGAAAACACTCTGGTTGGAGAAAATTGTCAGTTAAAGGGAGGTTTTTTCCAGGATTGTGTCCTGGCAGGTGATAACACTTTTGGATCAGGAGCACATGTTCGAAAAGGAACTATCCTGGAAGAAGAGGCAAGTGCAGCCCATACAGTTGGCCTTAAACACAGCATTTTATTTCCCTTTGTAACCCTTGGCAGCCTGATAAAGTTTTGTGATTGTTTTATGGCTGGAGGAACAAGCCGTAAAAATCATTCTGAAGTTGGTTCATCTTTTATTCATTTTAATTATACACCTAACCAGGACAAGGCAACTGCATCCATGATGGGAGATATTCATCAAGGGGTAATGCTTAGATCAAAACCCATTTTTCTGGGTGGGCAGGGTGGTCTTGTGGGCCCTGTGAGAATAAATTATGGCTGTCTTACAGCAGCAGGTTCAATTATAAGAAAAAATGAATCTAAACAGGATCGTCTTTTGCTGGGAGGGCATTTTAAAGAGATATCATTTCCAAGGCAATACTATATTATTAAAAATATTACTAATATTTTTAATAACAATATTTATTATATTGCTGGACTTATTTCACTGAAATCCTGGTATAAATATGGTCGACCGCTTTTTGTTTATGATGATTTTTCCAATGCATTGATAAAAGGGATGCAGAAAACTCTTGATGATTGCATAAAAGAGAGAATACACCGTTTTAAAATTTTTTGTGAAAAATTAGAACTTTCAAAAAAAATTCTTCTTGTAAAAAATGCAGACAGTAAATCAAAATCAATTTTAATACACGACAAAGCAATAAAACAATTTCAACGTGCTGATAAAATTTTTAAAACAGAGTATAAAAAAAGTTTGTTAAATAAAAAAGGTGAACAATTTATTAAAATTATTGAGGACAAAATTTCCAGCCATCCAAAAAATTATATAAAAATTATTCAAAACCTCAAGCCTGATGAATATGAGAAAGGCAGCAGATGGCTGTTTGATATTGAACAATCAATGGTTCAACAATTGTTAATATGAAAGTAAGGAGACAATGGGAGAACTTTTTGGAACTGACGGGATAAGAGGTGTTGCCAACCAGTACCCAATAACCTGTGAACTTGCCATGAAAATTGGACAGGCTGTTGGACTTTTTTCAAAACAAAGTGGATTAAATGCAATTATTATTGGAAAAGATACGCGTATTTCCGGGGATATGCTTGAATCTGCTCTTGCAGCAGGTGTTGCTTCAACAGGTATTGATGTAAAGCTTGCAGGTGTCATTCCAACTCCAGGAGTTGCATATATATGTTGTGCTGATAAAGATATAGGTGCAGGAATTGTTGTCTCTGCTTCCCATAATCCATACCAGGATAATGGAATCAAAATTTTTAAACACGGCGGTGAAAAGCTTTCCAATAAAGAAGAAAATCAAATTGAAGATTATATTTTGAACTCAAAGCATGTTCCTCAAAGCAGTATTGGAACAATCAAGAGAGTTTATGACAGCACAAAACAGTATTCAAGATTTTTATCAGACTCTTTCTCGTATAACCAGTTGGATAAAAAATTAAAACTTATCATTGACTGCTCAAACGGGGCTGCATCAAAAGCTGCGCATATGGTTTTTAATGATAAGCTGTTTAGTGTTCAATTTATTCATGACTCTCCTGATGGTAAAAATATCAATTTAAACTGCGGATCGCAGCATATACAAGATCTTCAGGGTCTGGTTTTAAAAAATCAAGCCGATATCGGGCTTGCTTTTGACGGTGATGCTGACCGGTTGATAGCTGTGGATGAACTTGGTAATAAAATCACAGGCGATTGTATTCTTGCTGTTTGTGCAAAATACGCTAAAGATGTTGAAAAGCTGAATAATAATATAGTTGTAAGTACAATTATGAGCAATATTGGATTGACTAAAGCGCTTGATACCATGGCTATTGAACATATTAAATCTGATGTTGGCGATCAAAAAGTGATTGAAGCGATGAAAGAATCAGGTGCGGTTATCGGTGGTGAAGACTCAGGACATATGATTTTTCTTGATAGCCATACCACTGGTGACGGTATGCTTTCAGCTTTAAAGCTCCTTGAGGTTTTAATAGAAACAGATCAATCCATATCAAAGCTTTCATCCATTATGACTCAGTTTCCACAGGCATTAATGAATGTGGAAGTTGATAAATCACGGCCGGATTTTATGAAAATAGAATCTATTGCAGATACAATAAAGCATGTTGAACAAAAACTTGGGAATAAGGGCAGGGTACTGATCCGGTATTCCGGTACTCAACCATTGATTAGAGTAATGGTTGAAGGACCAGATCAGAGTGTTGTTGAAAAATATTGCAGTGTGATATGTGAAAGTATTAAAAAAAATTTATAAAAACAAACTATAAAAGCTACGAAGTTTTTTAATATCCTTTGTGGCTTTTATAGTTTTTACTCACATTTCTTACATTTTAATCTCTGTTTCCACCAAAAATCATAAGCATCATTATAAAGAGATTTATAAAATCAAGATATAGCGTAAGAGCACCCATTAAAGCACCTTTTCTAATCATTGCACCAGAAGCATTATCTGGAATGGTGACAGACATGTTTTTTAGTTTTTGTGTATCATAGGCTGTAAGGCCTATAAACACAATAACACCAATATAGGAAATAATCATCTGCATGGCAGAGCTTTGAATAAAAATATTTACAATTGAAGCAATAATTATCCCTATGAGTCCCATAATCATGAACCCGCCAAGTGAAGTGAGATCTTTTTTAGTAACCATACCATATATACTGCAGACGAGAAAAGTTAGAGCGCATATAATAAATGTAGATACAATTGATGTGGATGTATAAACAAGAAAAATAAAGGAGAGGGTTATACCATTTAAGATCGAATAAATGGTAAAAAGAGCAGTGGCAGTTGAAGCTTTAATTTTTTGAATCCTGGCACTTAAAAAATATACAAATCCAAGTTCTGCAAAAATAAGCATCATGATTAAACCGGGTGTTCCGTAAATCAACTGTACCATAGTTTCATTATGAGAGACGTAATATGCAGTGAACCCGGTCAAAGCAAGTGCAATTGCCATCCAGTTATATACACTTCTTATAAAAGAATTTGTTTTAACAAGAACCTGCCTTTGTGATAAAGAAGAAAATTCCATTTTTAATCCCCCGTAAAAATTATTAATTAAGATGTAATATAACACGAAAGGGTAGAAATTCAAGGTTACAATTTGATTAAGTCCTGAAATAGAGGCTGTTTTGATCTATATTATAAAAAGTTTACATAATATATATTATCAGACCTTGAAGAAAAATCCAATAAGTTAGTTAAGAATCTGATGATGGAAAATATTAAGTGTTTGCCTTGAAAAAAAAGATCGCCTTCCTGATTTTGTACAACTAAATCAAGATCTGTTTGTTGATACAAAATAAATTCATTGTTAAAATTACAGCTTTGTTTTATATAAATCAGGTTTGCAGGAAATTTAAATTTAACTAAAATAAGATGACAGAAAAACAGAGCCAACATATTTACACTGTTTCAAAGCTGACAAAAGAGATTAAATCTCTGTTGGAGGACACATATCCTTTTCTATGGGTAACAGGTGAGATTTCCAACTATGCGGTTCCTGGTTCAGGCCACTCCTATTTTACTTTAAAAGATCACAATGCTGTCATTAGCTGTGTAATGTTTAAAAATCAAAAATTAAGACTTAAGTTTGATCTTGAAAATGGTTTAAAAATTTTTGGTATGGCAAGACTAAGTCTTTATGAACCAAGAGGATCTTATCAACTGATTTTTGAGCATCTTGAACCTGGAGGTGCAGGTTCAAGTCAAATTGCATTTGAAGAGCTCAAACAAAAATTATCAGCTCAAGGCCTTTTTGATGATAAATATAAAAAACCAATCCCATTTTTACCATTGCAAATTAGTGTTATCACTTCCGGGACTGGTGCTGCTGTCAGGGATATTGTCAATATTGCCCAAAGACGTTTTCCAAATTATCCCCTTGAAGTAATTTCAGTTAAAGTTCAAGGTGAAAAATCAGAAGATGAAATCTGTAATGCTATAAACTTTGTAAACCAAAATGATAGATCGGATAATAATTCAGATTTAATTATTCTTGCCCGTGGTGGCGGCTCATTGGAAGATCTTGCAGTTTTTAACTCTGAAGCAATTGCCAATGCAATCTTTGAATCTGATATACCTGTTATTACAGGAATTGGTCATGAAACTGATTTTACCATAGCTGATTTTACTGCTGATTTAAGAGCTCCTACTCCTTCTGCAGCAGCAGAACTTGCACTTCCTGATAAAAAAGCTTTATTGCAGGAAGTGACTGTTTTAAAAGATAATTTGTATACATCTTTTACAAAAATGTTCATAAAATGGCAGGAGAGAATTCTTGATTTAAGATCCAGATTAAAAACTCCCCAGACAATTATTTATGATAACAGGTTCAGGCTTGAAGATTATGAGTCAAGATTAAACAATATTATAAGGCAATATATACAAAAAAGTCGGGATAAATTTTTCTATCTCTCTGATAAACTCAATTCTCTTAATCCTGAATCAATTTTAAAAAGAGGATATAGTATTACAAGATTTGTTTCAGACAAAAAAGTAATAGTTAATTCAAACAGAGTTAAACAAAATGATAAAATAGAGGTAATTCTTTCCAAAGGAAGCTTGATTACAAAGGTGGAAGAGGTTAATGGCTAAGAAAAAAACATTTGAAACTGCCCTAAGTGAACTTGAAAAAATTGTTAGACAGATGGAGTCAGGTGATCTCTGTCTTGAAGATGCGGTTAAAAAATATGAGGCTGGTATAAAGCAATCAAACTACTGCTTAGATCTTCTCGATAAAACAGAAAAAAAAATTTCAATGTTGACTGTAGATAAAAATGGCATTGTAAAAAAAGATTTATTTCAAGATCAATAGTATGAATTTTAATCTACAACAATATTTAAAGCAAAATCGAAAACTGGCAAACCAGTATCTAAAACTTATTTTAAAACAATTTTCTCCGGAGCAGGAACTGACTGCTGCCATGAGCCACTCTCTTATGGCCAGTGGAAAAAGACTGCGCCCTATCCTCTCAATTGCTGCAGCACAAACATGTAAAAAAGATTTTCTTTATGCCTTGCCCGCCTGCTGTGCCATTGAAATGATTCATACATACTCTCTGATTCATGATGATTTACCAGCCATGGACGATGATGATCTAAGACGTGGAGTTCCAAGCTGTCATAAAAAATTCAGTGAAGCCACAGCTATTCTTGCAGGTGATGCTCTTTTAACACATGCATTTAATATTATTTCAAATCCAGAACCTGTTTTTAAAATATATCCTGACAGCCACACAAGACTTTTATTAATTTCAAAAATATCCCGGGCCGCTGGCAGCCATGGAATGGTAGAGGGACAAATGATGGATATGAAATCTTTTCAAAACAGACAAAAAAAAGACTTAGCCCATCTTGAAAAGATACACTCCCTTAAAACAGGTGAAATGATTACACTCAGTGTTGAAGCTGGTGCTATTAGTGTAGGAGCTGATCCTGAAATTATTAGACAACTGGTCATTTATGCTGATAAGATTGGCCTTGCATTTCAAATTGCAGATGATATTTTAAATATTGAAGGAGATCCTGAGAAAATGGGAAAAGCTGCTGGATCTGATATTTTAAATGACAAAATGACTTTTCCTGCAATAATGGGTCTTGATAAGTCAAAAAAGTATGCAAAAAAACTTGTTGCTGAAGCTATTGAAGCTATTGCAGGATTTGATGAATCTGCAAGACCGTTGAGATCAATTGCCAGTTATATTATTAACAGAGACCATTGAAAGGCTGATATGTTTTGACCCTTCTTGATAAAATAAAAACATCCAAAGATATTAAAAAACTCTCCAGAGACGAGCTTAAAACCCTTGCTGAACTGATTAGACAAAGAATTATTAAAGTGGTATCAAAAAACGGCGGCCATCTGGCCTCAAGCCTGGGCGCAGTAGAATTAACCCTGGCCATTCATTATGTTTTTGATCTGCCCCAGGATACATTAATCTGGGATGTTGGGCATCAATCCTATGCACATAAAATTTTAACTGGAAGAAATGACACCTTTGATACTCTACGGAAATACAAAGGTTTATCAGGATTTTCAAAAATCAGTGAGAGTCCCTATGACGGATTCACTGTGGGGCATTCCTCAACTTCAATTTCAGCAGGACTTGGGATATGCCATGCTAAATATTTAAACAAGGATCATTCCGATGTCATTTCTGTAATTGGAGACGGTTCTTTGACAGCCGGTCTTGCTTATGAAGGCTTGAATCAGACAGGTGATTTAAAAAGAAATCTTATTGTTATTTTAAATGATAATGATATGTCAATATCACAAAATGTCGGAGCACTCTCTTCTTTTTTAAGCCGTACTTTTTCAGCCAAATATCTTCAAAACATGAGAAACAGGTTAGGTCTGTTTTTAAAATCTCTGCCAAAAATCGGTAATGATGTTTACAGAATTGCCAAACGTTCTGAAGAGTCTTTTAAAACATTTGTTACACCGGGCATGTTGTTCGAGGCTTTTAATTTTGATTATTTTGGTCCCATTGACGGGCATAATTTAAATCATTTAATTGATATTTTAAAAAATATCAAACATCCTCAAGATCCTGTTCTTTTGCATGTTATAACAAAAAAAGGCAAAGGATATGAGCCTGCTGAAAAAAACCCTGTCTATTTTCATGGAGTTGGCTCTTTTACTATTGATACAGGCAAGGCCAATAAAAAGCCCAATGGAATTCCAAGCTATACCCAGGTATTTGGATCTCAAATGGTAAAACTTGCCCAAAACAATGAAAAAATTGTTGCAGTTACGGCTGCCATGCCAGAAGGCACGGGTTTAATAGAATTTGCAAAACTTTATCCAGACAGATTCTTTGATGTTGGTATTGCTGAACAGCATGCTGTGACATTTTCTGCTGGCCTTGCAACTAAGGGACTAAAACCTGTTATTGCAATTTATTCAACGTTTTTGCAGAGAGCTTTTGACCAGATACTACATGATGTGTGTATTGAAGGACATCATGTTGTCTTTGCGATTGACAGAGGTGGTGTCGTAGGAGAAGACGGCCCCACCCATCATGGACTTTTTGATTTTTCATATCTTCGCTGTATGCCGAAAATGACTATCATGGCTCCAAAGGATGAAAATGAACTTGCAAGAATGCTTGTTACAGCTGTTAACCATGACGGACCTGTGGCATTAAGATACCCAAGGGGCATAGGAACCGGGGTCAAGCTTGAGAACAATCCAGAACCTTTGGAGATAGGCATAGCCGAAGTGATTGAACATGGTGATGATATTTTAATAATTGCCATTGGAAAATCTGTATGTGAGGCTTTAAAAGCAGGTAAAATTTTACAAAATCAAGGAATCAACACAACCATCATAAATGCAAGATTTGTCAAACCTCTTGATACTGAACTGCTTGTTAAATATGCAAAAAAAATAAAAAAAATAATTACTATGGAGGAACATATACTTGATGGAGGGTTTGGTTCTGCCGTACTTGAAATGTTTATTGACAATGGTGTGAGCAATATTTGCCTTAAAAGGATTGGTATAAAAGACAGGTTTGTTGAGCATGGCCCCCAGGATATTTTAAAACACGATTATGAAATTGATCACCATGCTGTCATAAAGGCTGCAATAAAATTACATGGCACTCCTTGTGAGTAAAACACTGAAAAACAGATCCAGACTTGATATTCTAATTGTTAAAAAGGGATTTATTAAATCCAGACAGAGGGCAAAATCTGTTATAATGGCGGGCAAGGTGCTTGTGGATAACAATCCTGTGGACAAACCTGGAACTTTCATTAAAAATGATGCAAAAATTATTGTAAAGATTGATGATAATCCATTTGTCAGCAGAGGCGGTTTAAAACTTGAAAATGCGTTAAAGAGTATTCCTGTGTCAGTGAAAAATTTAACCTGCCTTGATATTGGTGCTTCAACCGGTGGTTTTACCGATTGTCTGCTTCAAAATGGTGCTGCTAAAGTTTATGCTGTTGATGTGGGATATGGGCAGTTTGACTGGTCTTTAAGGCAGAATTCCAAGGTTAAAGTCATTGAAAGAACGAATATCCGTCATATGCCATATGAAAAAATCAGAGAAAAAGTTGATATTGTTGTAGCAGATACTTCATTTATCTCTCTGAAAATAGTTATACCCAGTGCTGAAAAGTTCATGAGGCATGATACTAAAGTTCTGGCATTGATTAAACCGCAATTTGAAGCAGGAAAAAAAAATGTTGGCAAGGGTGGTGTTGTTAAGGACTCAAAAATAAGAGAGCAGGTTATTCAAGATTTAGAGTTATTTTTTAAGGAGCGAGGATACAGTGTAAATCAGGTTATCCCCTCTCCTATTTTGGGTCCTAAAGGGAACAGAGAGTATATTATCTCTTTAAATTATAAAGAATCTTAAAATAACACTATTAATTTTATTTAAATTCGATTATTTAAGTTAAGACTTTGAGACTATGGTCTCACATTTATTAATTGATGAAAAGGAGCAGTAATGACTGAAGAAATTAAAGCCATGAGAAATGTGGCCCTGGCAGGGCATGGAGGTGCGGGCAAGACAACTCTTGCTGAGGCTATGCTATTTCAAGCCAATGTAACCAAGCGTCTTGGAAAGGTTGAAGAAGGTAACACTGTCATGGATTTTCAGCCTGAAGAGATCAGGAAACAGCAAAGTATTAATACATCATTTATTAAATATAAACAAAATAAACATACAATTACTTTGATTGACACTCCTGGAGGAGAAAATTTTTTCTGTGCTTCTAAAACCTGCTTTCCTGTAGCAGACTGTATGGGATTTGTAATTGATGGAGTTGGCGGACCTTCTGCCATGACCGAAGAGGCTGCAGCAAGTGCTCTTGAATATAATCTGCCCGGGTTTGTCATTGTAAATAAACTTGATCGTGAAAGATCGGATTTCATGACCTGTATTGATGCCTGCAAAACAGCACTAAAAAAAAAGATAGTTCCGGTTTATTATCCCATAGGTTCTGAAGATGATTTCAGAGGCTTTGTTAATGTTATTACAGGAGAGGGTTTTGAATATGGTGCTGACGGCCAATCAAAAAAGGTTGATATTCCATCTGATATGTTAGATGAGATTGAAATGGTAAAAGAAGAATTTATTGAGAATGTGGCAGAGCTTGATGATGATCTTTTAGAAAAATATCTTGAAGGTGAAGAGATAACTCAGGATGAAATTAAAGCAACCTTTAGACAGGGAGTTCTCGATGCCCAGTTTTACCCGGCTATCTGCTGTTCAGCTGCTAAGCTGATTGGTACGGATACTATTTCAAATATTATCATTGATTATATGCCATCTCCCATTGACAGAGGCGATTGGACAGCAAAAGATGCCGATGGTGAAGATGTGATCGTCTCTCCTGACCCTGATGGAGAGTTCTGTGGATTTGTTTTCAACACCATTGTTGATCCGTATGCTGGAAGACTTTCACTCTTCAGAATAATTTCAGGAACACTTGGTAAAGAGGGTAATATTGTTAATACAACTAAAGATACAAAAGAGAGATTTTCACAACTGCTTGAAATTGCCGGCAAGAAACAAAATAGTATCAGCAGCGCCCTGCCCGGTTCTATTGTTGCTGTGGCAAAGCTGAAAAATACTTTAACCGGTGATACTCTGACCAGTGGGAAAGAGATTCAAATTCCAGCACCGGAACCACTGCCCCCTGTTATCTCTTTTGCTATATCACCCAAAGAGAAAAAAGATGAAGATAAAATTCATGAAGCAATTAGAAAAATCCTTGAAGAAGATACAGGACTTGCACTTGAACGAAACAAAGAGACAAAACAGACCATATTATCCGGCAGAGGTCTTGTTCATATTGAAGTAACTGCTGAGAAGATTAAAAGAAAATTTAATGTAGGTATGAACATTGAGACACCAAAGGTTGCTTATAGAGAAACATTTAAGAAAAAAATCCGTGTTCAGGGGAAACATAAAAAACAATCTGGCGGACATGGTCAGTATGGTGATTGCTGGATTATTCTCGAACCTCTGCCTAAAGGTTCAGGTTTTGAATTTGTAGATAAAATTGTGGGTGGTGTTATTCCTAAAAATTATATTCCTGCAGTAGAAGCCGGTATCCGGGAAACTTCAAAAACCGGCATTCTTGCAGGATTTCCCTGTGTGGATTTCAGGACAATCGTTGATTATGGTTCATATCACTCTGTGGACTCTTCTGAAATGGCATTTAAAATGGCTGGAACTCTTGCATTTAAAAAAGCTGCTCAAGAGGCAAAGGCAGTTTTGCTTGAGCCAATAATGAAAATCTCTGTAAAAGTTCCTGAAGACAGTACCGGTGATATTATGGGAGACTTGAATTCCCGGCGAGGCAGAGTTCTTGGGATGGATTCAGAAGATGACAAGCAAATCATCAACGCCCTTGTTCCAATGGCTGAGATACTTCGTTATGCCCCGGACTTAAGTTCAATGACAGGAGGCAGAGGAACTTTTACCCTGGAGTTTGAACAGTATGATGAAGTTCCAGGTGATATGTCCGCAAAGATCATTGAAAGAGTAAATTCAGAAAAAGATTAATTGTAATAAGCAGATTGTATCTTTAAAAATAAAACAGCCGGGGTAAATTAAACATAAAGTTTTGAATTACCCCGGTTTTTTTTAAAATAATGTCCTTTTTTACAAATGATGGTAAATCATCCAGTTTTCATCTCAATTATCTGAGCTTTAGCCATTGATTCCAGATTCACTTCCACACGTATGGCTTTTAACCCTCGAACATCGGGCATATCATCCAATTCCAGGATTTCAAAATTACCTGTGAGTTTACCTGTGCTTGATAGAAAATCAATATGCTGCCGGATTTCCCTGCCTTCGGAAGGGTTGGAATAAACCATGGCAATCTTTCCCGGCTGGGTCAGTCTTTCACCTGATCCCTTGATCAGTGCCTTGTCCAGGCGAGATTTTATAATTTCATGGCGAACATCATAGGCTCCGTCAACATCAAACCTTTTTTCATCAAATCTGAACCGTATGGACAATGGACTATGGTTCACAAGGATAAGGTGGCATGTGTCCAAAACAATTTTTAATTCCGGCTTTATCTGTTCCGTTTGCAAAGCCAGGCCACAGGCAAGCATGATCTGCCAGAGGGTAAGGTTTTTTATATGAAAACCTGCAAATTTTTGAGTTTCTATCATGGAGGCACCAGCATACATTATATAATCCACGCCATCTGTCTGGCGTTTTTCAAAATAATGGGGAAAACTTTGCTGCATGAGCCTGTCTTCCTGAGCCAGATAGCTGGAAAGAGTTTTATTAAGCCTGGAAACGCTGTTTTCATACTCTTTTCTCTTATGATAAATCATACCTTTAATTGGATCCAGAGCTGATTTGTAGGCTTTAATTCGTTTTGCCACATTTGATTCAAGCCCAATTATATCATCAAATATGGGTACCATTTCTTTATGCAAAAGAGAGAACACAGCATCTTCATCCCCGGATGTCACATTGAGTGAAATTTCCTTAATCATGGTCTTAATCCTGTATTGAAATTCCAGCAGCAATGGCCATGATCGAATCTCTATTGCTGTTTCCATAATATCCAGACCAAGGGTTAACTGCTTTACAAGATCCTGCTGTATACCCCTGTTTCTGGCCAGGGATGACCCCCTGATGTCAGACTGTCCGTAAAAAGGAACCACATCCTTGAATATAATAGGTTCCATTTCCGAGGCAGTACTTCCATGACGGATTCGCTCCATGTGATCCATTGCAGCTTTTTCAAACCGCCATTCCACTGCAGGGTGAACTGCTGTGCATTTTTCCTTTATAATGGCCTGGACATGTTTATGGAGTTCATCCTGTCCTCTTTTCAATGCCGATGAAAATATGGGTGTAATCTGTTCCAAAAGCAAGGCTTCCTTTGAACCAAGGCTATTTGCTGAAGGGGTAAACACTTCAAGCATACCTATGACCTCGCCTTGAAACAATAAAGGAGATAACAGCATGGATCTGATACCGGCTGCTGCTGCCTGTTGCTCTAAGGGAACTATATTAGATTTTTTAGAAAGATCAGGTATTTTTAAAATAGATTTGTTTTCTGTAGCTTGATGCCAGACCGACCCCTGTAAATCTTTTAGATTAATATGATGGGAATTGGAAAACAGACAATTTATATTAGAGGAGCAGTCATTTTTCATTATCATGACCTGATCACCCTGGAGAGATCCAATACCAACTGCTATGTCAGGCCTTTGAAAAAGAACCTGGAGACGTGATTCCAGAAGTTTAATCCCGTCTGACGAGAAAATAGAATGCTCATCAATCAAGTCCCTTTCAAGTGTTGAAATAAGCTGGGATTCTGTTATATCTACGGCTTTGACAATGGTAAAACCAGTGAATTCAAATTTGCTTAAATCAATGTATCTGCTGAGAATTTCAATATCTGTGACATGTTCGGCAATCAGAGAACGCTCCTCTTTAGAAAGCTGTGCAGGTGGATCAAGTGCTTTTACACGGACAAATTGAAAATCCGGTGTAATCCTGTAATAACGATCCAAACCTGTTTTTTCATCAGGTATAATTTGCATATCCATTTGATCAGGCAGCCGACAGTCAAGATGATATATTTTTTCCAGTACAAGGCAATAAATATGCAGTAATTTTTTAGATGTCTCTGTTTCTAAGCTGGATTTAACTTCATCCTTAAAATTATTTTTATTGTCAAGGAACAATCTCTGGAATTCGGGGCTGACATAAAAAGGTTCAAATGTACTGGGATTCAAGGCACCCATGATATCACTGTGAAAAGAGGCAGCAGGAAATACAGAACTCATCAAGGGAATGATAACATCAGGATAATCATTTAAAATTTCAGTATCATGAATCCTGCCCTGTAAAGCAGAGTTCTGGCTGATTTTCTCTTTTATTTCCTCAAACATTGCTGACATGTGGGAACATCTATGTGCCAGATTCTTTTCCCAGAAATCCAGCAGAGGATCAAGGCTTACAACAGAGTGGATAATATCTGCATTAAAGGACAAAGACGTGGTATGATTTTCCATTTTGCTTACCTCCTATTATAATCTACTAAAATTAATCACTGGAAAAACAATGTCAATATGATAATGGCGGGTACTCCCTGAAATTCAGAGGTTCTAACCAGAACAGTTATGCACAGAAAAAAGGAGAGCTGTCCATTAAAGTTGTCCTTTTCTTAAATTTTTATATCCTTCAAGTTTAACTTTTTTGAGGGTACATTTCTCTTTTATGATTCTGGCTGCCTTAAGGTTTAATTTCTTTTGCCTGTCATCCACCATCACATTGAATCCACAGTTAAAAGGCCCTAAACGGATGGTGTTTTGAACTCCGTCGTAGGTTTCATAGATTCTGGTATATGGATGGGCAAACAGCCATCTGAGCTGAAGAGTAGTGACAGTACGTTCTGAAAAGCCATCCATGAATTTTTCCAGATCTTTCAAGTCCTGTTCAACAAGATTGTTCCATCCCAGAATTACGTTTGCATTGACTTTAAACCCTGTCTGGGTACAAAATTCCAGGGTTTCAATGACTTCTTTCATACTGGTGCCCTTGTCCAGATATTGCCACATGTGGTCAGAGGGAAACTCAATACCAAATCCCAATGTACACTCCGGGATATTTTTACCGATTTTTTCAATTACCTGTTTCAAGGCATTGGTTTCAGCCCTGGCTGCCCGCATGAAAAATCTATATTCAATATCATCGCCGACGGGAATGTTGGGTAAAATTTTTTTGATATGTTCCGGTGTAATAGAACCTGTGTTAAGACGAACAATTTTATGTCCCTTAAAATCAAGATTTTTGAATTCAAAATCGAGATTTTTTCTTTTCCGAAAGTGTTCCTTGGAATGCTGGGCAATGGTACAAAAAATACATTTCTTCCAATAACATTGATTCTCCAGGGTATATGAAAAATAGGCCCTGCTGTTATCAGGCACAGCATCGGGAATCTCAAGCCTCCAATTGCCTGAAAAATCAGGCACATTGAACAGACTTTCAACACTTTGCCCTGTAATCGTCAGGTTTTGGGGCAGCTCTTTTTCAACCTTGAAGTGGACAGAATTCCAGCCTTTTTGACCAGTATATCGTTCAGCAGCCACAGGACCTCCCACTATAAAATCAATGTCTGGATATTGTGTGGCCCAGGTATATGCCTGGAACAATTGATTAATATAACTTGCACTGATATAAATTGTGCCTTTTTTTATTGGCAGCTCTCTGTCCTTATAAGTTTGTTCATCATACCATTTATCATTGTCAGGTTCATGTTCTACCCAGAAAAAATCCCCTTTTTGTCTGCATAAATCCCATGTATCTGAAAACCCGTTACAAAGGTCATAATATCCGTTCTTGGTTTTATTAAAAAACTGTAAAAATAGAGTATCTTTCATATAAAATTCCGTATAATTATAGGGGTAATTTATCTTGATCCAATGATAATTTTAAAAATTGAACCCGGGATGGGTCTCAATCAACTTTTTGGTATAGGGATGCTGGGGATATCGAATAACAACGTTAGTAGAGCCTGTTTCCACAATAACACCATTATGAATCACAGCAATCCTGTCACATAGGTATTTTGCTGCTGCAAGATTATGGGTTATAAAAAGAAAGGCCATATTGTACTTTTTTCTTATCTGCTTTAAGAGCTTAAACAGTTGAATGGCAATGGTGGCATCCAGCATGGAGGTGGGTTCGTCAGCAACAATAAATTCAGGATCAAGTACAATAGCTCTTGCAATTGCAACTCTCTGCCTTTGCCCGCCGCTCAGTTGATGGGGGTATCTGTTATAATACTCTCTGGCAGGAGCAAGGCCCACGATATCCAGAGTATTAATGACTTTTTGTTCTCTTGAGTGGGCATCCCCTATTTTATTTACGATTAAAGGCTCAAGAATAGTTTCAGAAATAGAGAGATGAGGATTTAAGGATTGGTAAGGGTCCTGAAAAATCATCTGAACTTTGGAACGATAGCTTTTCAAAGCCTTTCCCTGAATATTGCTCAATGGTTCACCATTGAGTTTTATGACTCCTTTACTGGGATTTTCAAGTTTAACCATTAGCCTTCCGGTTGTGGTTTTACCACTGCCGCTCTGACCCACAAGACCAAATATTTCACCCTTTTGTATTGCCAGGTTTACATTGTTCATGGCTATAACACAGGTGCTTCCCCTTGAAAAAAAACTATCTCTTAAACAATACTCCTTTGTCACACCCTTTAATTCCATGACAGGAATAGGGCGTTTCTCTTTATCTTCCATTATTATCCTTCTTTAATGTATCTTCAAAGCAAAATGCCTGATGGGTTTCAGACATATTTACCCAGCCAGGCGAATGGCTTTTGCATTTTGCTGTACAACAATTACAACTGCCTGCAAAGCAGCATTTTCCATTAAATGTAATCAGATCAGGAGCCTTCTGTATTTCAGGCACCTTTATATTTGCATCAGAGTCCAGGCTCAGATATGATGCCAATAATGTTTTTGTATAAGGATGCAGTGGACACTTAAACACCTCTTCTCTTTTTCCTTTTTCCACTATCTGTCCGCCGTACATCACACAGATATCCTCGCAGACATCTGCAACCACGGCAATGTCATGGGAAATAAAAACAACACTGGTATTCAACTCTTTTTGAATTTTTTTTATCTCTTTTAAAATCTGATCCTGAACAATGACATCAAGGGCAGTTGTGGGTTCATCTGCTATGATCAGCCTTGGATTGCATGCCAGGGCCATTGCAATAATAGCTCTTTGCTTCATGCCCCCGCTGTATTGATGGGGATAATCTTTCAGACGATCTTTGGGAATATCCACCATATTAAACAAGGTTTTAACTTTTTCATTTATATCTGTTTTTGACATTTCGGGATTATGGGTCTCTATGGCCTCAATGATCTGTTCATCAACCCTGATAACCGGATTCATGGCATTCATGGCAGCCTGAAATATCATTGAAATTTCTCTGCCCCTGAAATCCCTCCATTGTTTATCATTGAGACCAGCAAGGTTGGAACCATTAAAATAGATGTCACCCTGCAAAATAGATGCATTTTCCGGCAAAAGACCCATAAGAGTCATTCCAATTGTGGTTTTCCCACACCCGGATTCTCCTACAAATCCAAGTGACCTGCCCTGCTCTATGGAAAAAGAGATATCATTTACCGCCTTTAACAAACCTGTTTTAGTTTTATACCCAACAGTTAAGTTTTCAACATTCAGAAGGGCCATATTATCTTTCCTCTTCTTCTTTTCTGAGTCTTGGATCAAGCACTTCATCCATTGCACGGCCTAACATATAAAATGAGAGGGTCAGAAGGGAAATACAAAGTCCCGGAGGTATCATCCAGTAAGGGGCCTGGAACATATAGCCTGATTTCCAGACCCATTGAAGCATCATTCCCCAGCTTACCTGGCTTGGGTCACCAAAGCCTAAAAAGGATAAAGCTGCTTCCACCAGAATTGCAGATGTAACCCTGAAGGTCATGTATAAGAATGCCAGAGGCAGTACATTAGGCATAATATGTCTGAAAATAATTCTAATATTGGAGGCACCGGCAACCCTGGATGCCTCAATAAAAGGCCTTGATTTCAATGAGAGGGTTTGTGATCTTATAATACGGGAAACTGCAGGCCACCTCATGATGGCAATGATAAAAACAATAATCCATATATTAAACTGACCGAATAAAGATGCCAGTATCAACAAAATGACCAGGGAAGGCATAATCATAATTATATCTGCCATCCGCATGAGAATTATATCTGTCATACCTCCTGCATACCCTGATATCATTCCGATAACAGTTCCCATGACAATACTTATAAATGCCGAAGACAACCCGACAATAAAAGCAATTTTAGCTCCTTCCATAAGTTGAGCAAACAGATCTCTTCCAACATTATCTGTACCGAGAAAGTGCTGCATACTTGGACCTGTGGATGTTTTTATCAAGGGATCAATACCTGTCATTGGGTCATACATGGGATCAATAAGAGGAATAAAAAAACTGGCTATTGCCATGAGCATAAATATTAATAAAAGTGTTACTCCTGTTTTTCCCAGGGGGTTTTTAATAAATATTTTCCAACCTTTTTGAAAGCGCTCTATGTGTTGATTTTGTGACACAGATTTATCCTTTTACAATCATCATCTTTTAATAAGCTGTCCAGTTTAATAAGCTATCCTAATTTAATAAGTAATTCGGGGGTCCATATAAGCATAAAGCAGATCCACTATCAGGTTTGCCACAAGAACTACTGCAGCGATGAGCAAAAAACAGGCTTGAGCCAATGGGTAATCATTATTGCTCACCGCAAAAATAAGTTCCCTGCCAATGCCGGGCCATGTAAAAACCTGTTCTGTCAAAGCGCCACCGTTTATGGAAAAAGCAAGACTTAACCCTACGCTGGTAAGAACCGGCAAAGCAGCATTTTTTGCAGCATGCTTATTGCGTATTACTTTTTCAGAGAGTCCTTTAGCCCTTGCAGTGATAATGTAGTCTTCCTTGAAAACCCCGAGCATACTTGATCTCATTAATAAAAGATAGGAACCAAGATGAATAAAAAAAAGAGTCATTAAAGGCAGGAACATATGGTGGAGCACATCAAGTATTTTTAGAGGAATTGATGATCCTGTAATCCAGATTTCAGGAGATAAAACTCCGCCAAGGGGAAACCATCCAAGCTTGAAACCCAAAACCCACAGCAGCAGCAGTGCAAACCATGGGATAAAAAGGGTATGACAGATCAAAGCTGAAATGGATAAAAAATTGTCAAGTGCTGATCCTTTGTTCCAGGCAGAAATTTTCCCAAGTACTATTCCTGCATAAGCAGCTAATATGGTTGACAACGAAAAAAGCAGAATTGTCCAGGGAAGTTTAGCCATGATTATTGAGCTGACAGCTTCACCGTAATGGAAAGAAGATCCAAGATTACCCGTAAAAAAATTTTTCAAATATATAATATATTGTTCAAAGGCAGGTCTGTCCAGACCAAGCTGTTCAATGAGAAGAACCTGATCTTCAAGGGTCAGCCCGGGATCCACCATCTTTGAAATCGGTGACCCCGGTGAGAGCCTGAACAAAAAAAACAGCAGTGTAAGAATAACAAAAAAAATGATTGTAATTTCAATGATTTTTTTAAAAATAAATTTTCTGGTTCCCATGTTAAAAAAGCCTGAATATTACAAGTTTAATTTTTCGGTTTTACCACGCATAAGGACCAGATACTGCCAATTCCATTTACTTTTTCAATCCAGCCTTTAAAGTTTTTAGTGGAGACAGCTTCTAATATATGTGGATTATATAAAGGAATATATGGGACATCTTCCATGAGGATTTGCTGCATTTCCCATATAACTTTTTTGCGCTCTTTACTCTCTACAATGCCTTTTTGTTCATTGGCCAATTTGTCATAAACAGGGTTTGTATATCCACTCATGTTCCAGCCACGGGGCTTATTATACCCTGAATGAAAGAACGGCCTTAAATAATCAGGGTCAAGATTCAGTTTTCCGTATCCCAAAATAAATGCATCAAATTCTCTTTTACCTTTTACAGTGTCCAATAAAGAATTAAAAGACATGGGGCGCGCAGAAACCGGCATACCAATCTTTCTCATCCACTCCTGGATCATCACTCCGGCAAAAGCCCTCTTGGGATCATAATCTGCCGGCGGGGTCAAAATGACAAATTTATCCATGACTTTCCCGGAAGGAAGTTTCAATCCTTTACCTTCAACAATATCTCCATTGTCATCCACAGGTTCTGTCTCCCATGTATATCCGGCATCTTTAAGGATTTTATAAGCCTCTTTGATATGGTCTTCAGGGGTTAATCCCTCTCCATATCTTCGTACATTTGGATTGTGCCAGAAAACATTACCCGAGGGGACAATAGAATACATTGGAGTTCCATAGTTTTGAAGAATCCGGGTAAGAATAAAATCCTTGTCTATAATAGTCGCAATTGACTGCCTTAAAGCCTTATCATCAAAGGGCGGTTTTCTTACATTAAATCCCATGTAATAGAGTGCACTTTTTTTATTCAGGAAAACCTCTATATTAGGATCTTTTTTCAGATCTTCCAGGTATCCGGGCTGGATATCCCACCAGTACATGTCTATATCCCCCTTTTTAAGGGCAAGAATTGCAACATCACTGGTGCCGTATATTTTAAACAGGATACTGTCAACATAGGGGCCGAGAAGATGATTGGCTATTGTTTTTCCTGTCCCGAAAAAGTGTGAATTTTTTTTCATATGAAGATAGGCACCTTTTTTATATTCAAACAATGTAAAAGGCCCGGTCCCAAGCGGATTTTCAATAGAATGATCCTGTAAGAATTTCAAAGGCTTTTCAGCATTCATTGCTTCAACGGCAATCTGCCCCCACTCTTTTTTTGAAACCATTGGAGCTGTCAGTACCCGGGAGAGAAAAATAGCAGAGGGCGCTTGAAGATGAAATACAATTGTATGTTCATCAATTGCTTCAAGTTTTTTTATTATTTTCCATTTGCTGTAGTATCTTGGAATTTTAAAATCGAAAAAGAACTTTTTTGTAAACAAAACATCTTCACTCGTGAACTCAGAACCATCAGACCATTTGGCCTGACGCAGTTTAACTGTGTATGTCAATTTTTCTTTATCAAACACAGGCTCTTCTTTGGCAAGCCATGGAATCATTTCCAGAGTTTTGGGATCACGGGTGTATAACGACTGGTAAATCAAGGATAAAATCTTTCGTGAATTGGAATCAGTCCCCAGCCACAGATTCAAAGATTTAGGTTCTTCAGGCAGGCCAATTTTTAAAAGTTTTACCTCTTCCTTTTTCTGGCATGAAAAAAACACTCCTGTCATAAGAATTACAAGAAACATATGAAGAAAAACTATGAGTAAAGATCTACCGTTTCTATTTAAATTCTTTGCCTTAGTTAACATTGCCTTTTGATTGAATAAGTTTGTTTTCAATGAAATTCACCACCTTTGATTCAAGTTTAACATTATCAAACCGGTTGATTCTTGGAATTCCTCCAGGGCTGACACAATTGATTTCAACCAGCTTATCCCCTATAATATCTATTCCTACAAAATAGAGACCATCTTTTATTAACCGCTTTTTTATTATATCACAAATCTCTATTTCTTTTTGTGTAATTACATGCTTGAATGTTTCAGCTCCGGCATGTACATTGGTTCTAAAATCTCCTGAAACAGATTTGCGTCCCATGGCGCCAATGATCTCTCCATTTAGCAGTAGAATCCTGACATCTCCGTCAGATTTGATACTTTTTAAGTATTCCTGTACCAGAATGGGGTGTCGCTCCGGATAAGGTTTGCTCGAATCTATATAATAATTTATCAGGGAACTAAGATTTTCCTGATCCTGGTTACTGACTTTTATTACACCGTGCCCCCCGTGACCTTTAAGAGGTTTGATAACCATGTCACCGCCGAAATTGTCAATAATTTTTTTCAACCTTTTCGGATCTCTTGATATATGAGTCTCTGGTATAATATCAGGAAAATTCAAAGTATAAACTTTGCTGTTGCCGTTAATTTGCCCTATGGTATTATTGACCATAAAAACCTTGTCACTGACAGGCCCTAAAAATTCCATCATCTGGTAACTGATGGGAGGGTTTTTCCTTAAAAAAAGAACATCCATATCAGTGATGGTCTCAAAAATAAGCCCTTCTTTATCAAGGCACTCAATGATTTTTTCCCAGTATGCTTCCATGGAAAGAGCATGTTCAACTGAAATATTGCGCATTCTTGCAACTACTTGATTGTCACGGATATAGAGATCATGGGGCTGAAGAAAAAATACTGTATGACCTCGTTCATTGCACTCATACATAAGATGACTTGTGGTCTCCCATACAGGATCAATCCTCCTTAGTTCATCCATTAAAAATGCAATTTTCACCTGAATCACCCTCTCTTTTGATTATGAAAGCAGTCAACAAATTATCAGAAACCTCAAGAATTTTAATTAGTATGACAATATCTCCTTTATGTCAAATTTAATTTGGTAAATTTACCTACTGTTTAACCCCAATATTTTTTCTTCTTAAATTAGTCGTTTAAATATAAAAGACCTTACAAAAGAAATTATCTTCATAATCAACATATCAGGCAATAATATAAAAGGTTCCCAACATTTTTATTTTACTCTTGTTTAAAGGTTATCAGCCTTATAATATAATGATTCAGGTACACAAATGGATTTGGATAAAACCTCTTTTTTATGGGATATTAATCTGGAAAGTTGATGTTTTGTGACTACTATTAAACCGATGACAGGAGACTTTTTATGAAACACGCAGTACTGATAAACAATTCTCATATTGAAAATTTCAGTGTCAGGAACATTGGTTCCTATCTTAAATCCAAAGGGTTCAAAGTTTCCACTGTCCATTATGAAGGCAGAAAGGACAATGTATTTAACCTGCTGCCTCAGCAAAGCCTTCAAACCCTGGCAGACTATTGCAAAGAGTGTGACCTTGTCGGTCTTACTTTGTTGACTACTCATCTGTTGAACCGTTCCATCCAGATCACCAGGTTTCTAAAACAAAACATAAAAGCCAAAATTATCTGGGGCGGCGTACCTGTTATCTGTGATCCTGAATATTACCTGCAATTTGCTGACTATGTGTGTGCAGGTGAGGGAGAACTTCTCATGGCGCAACTTCTGGAGGGAAAACCCTTTAAAGAGATCAAGGGACTTGGCTATACCCTGGATTCAGGAAAGCCAGTGATCAATCCCCTCCCGGATCTAATTGATCTTAACCAGATGCCCATCCCCCATATAGATTTAAATGACGGATATGTACTCGACACAACTTCGCTAACACCCATGAAAAATCATATCCCCAAATCCTTGACCACCTACAGCGTACTTTCCGTAAGGGGATGTCCCCACAACTGTTCCTACTGCCTCAACAGCAGACTCATGAATGTTTTCCTTAAAAAAGGGAAATATATCCGAAAAATTGACCCTCCAAAGGTAATTAAAGAGCTTGAATGGGCTAAAAAAAATATCCCCCATCTGAAAAGGATCATTATTGATGACGATGATTTCTTCCTTAGATCGGAAAAGGAAATGAAGGAACTGCTGGATCTTTACATGGACAAAATCAATCTGCCTGTTTTTTATCTCCAGGCACATATCAAGCACATTACCAGAAAAAAGCTGCGCATCCTCAAACAGAGCAGGATACAGCTTCGATACCTGAAAATAGGCCTGCAATCTGCCAGCACCAGAATCAGCCGGGATATTTTCAACCGGCCCCTGGATAAGAAAGTATTTCTTAAAAAAATGGAATTTATAATATCCGGCAATGTCCGCATCATGATAGATGTTATTTCAGATAATCCCTATGAAACCAAAGAAGACAAGTATGAAGCCCTGCTCTTTTACCATGAAATGATCAAGATTGTTATGAAATATCCTGTTGTGAATCTGCCCATAAAAATGTATGATCATAAACTTATGTATTATCCAGGTTCCAAACTCTTTGACAGGGTAATAAAAGACAGACACATCCCGCAAAATTATGTGGATGAGGTACTGTTAAAACGCAACACCTTAAGAAGACATGAAGAAGACATTGACAATGATGCCTTTATCGTAGCTTTGTTCAATATTGTCATGCAGAAGAAAAAATATTATAAAATCGCCTGGGTTTTGCTTAAACTCATGCGTATAAAACCATTTTTTTATTTTATGGTCAGATTCAATATTGTCAAAAGATTCTCTTTTCTAAGATCTGTTCCTTTCATAAAAAGAGTTTTATATAAAATGAATTTTATATAAATGAACAACTATGCAGCACAATTTTTTTTATATTTTATTGTGTTCCTTTAGGGTACATGGAGGTTCATCAATATATAAATCTGGATATTCATAATATTTATTGTTAATGTAAGGCATGAATCTCAAAAACTTAAAAAGAAAAGCAGATATAACTTTTTATTATAAAAAACCCTATGATCTTCCTGGGGGTTATCTGGATGAAATATGCAAACTTGTTGAGGCTGGAGGCTCAGTTAAAACACAATTTGTGAGATATAACCTTGAAAGGGCATATTTGATCGCCTATGCCATGGAAAATGAATTCATTATCGGCAATTCAAGTCTGAAGCACCCCAGAAAGGAATTTATTGAGCGAATAAAAAATATAACCGGCTTTGATTTTTCAAATTTTATAGAGAGAGGTTACACTTCTGTAAGACCTGAATACAGGGCAATGGGTGTGGGTACCAGGCTTTTGGAGGGTCTTACAAAAAGAGCGGGAAACTATAAAATATTTTCAATCATAAGTGAAGACAACAAGGCTACTCAGAAAATTGCTATACGAAATAATACAAAAAAAATCGCAGTCTATTTCAGCGAAAACAGCAGTAAAAAAATGGGATTGTGGATGCCCGAACATATGATTGAACAAGGATGGAATTTAAAACTGTGAATATTGGAATTCTCACAATTAATAATTTTGATTTTCACCCCAACAGCAGATTAAGGCAAGCTGCCAAAAAGCAGGGGTATGATATCATTCTCATAAATCCCTATGACATGACAGCAGGGATAAAAAAAGGTGAATTTGAATATTTTATTGATAAGATTAACAAAAATCTGGCTGTTGTTATGCCCCGGCAGGGATCACCAATGGGTGATTACGGGCTTGTCCTGCTGCGCCATTTTGGCAAACTGGGCATCCCCCTTGTCAATAATCTGAAGAGCATTACAATTGCCCGTAACCAGTTCATTACATTGCAGGCACTTGCTTCTTCTGGCATTCTTGTCCCAAACACATGTTTTATCACTAAAAAAGAGCTCTTTTTACAAGCTGTCAACAAAATTGACGGCTTTCCTGTCATTGTTAAGCAGGTGGATGGAATGGGCGGAGATGGAGTAATAAAGGTTAATAATGAAAAAGAGGCCATATTTTTCCTTGAAAAAAATTTAAAAGAGAGGAAAGGTGTTCTTGTTCAGCAGTTTATTCCTTCTGAAAACCGGATAGACATCCGTGTTCTGGTTATAGGTGGAAAAGTTGCAGGCGCCATGAAATTAGAGTCCCGAAACGATGATTTCAGAACCAATATCCACCAAAAAGGCAAGGCTCAAAAAGTTGATCTTTCTAAAGATTTGGAAAACATGGCCATAAAATCTGCAAAAGCCTGCCATCTTGAAATAGCAGGAGTTGATATTCTTATGGAAAACAGTTGCCATCCTTTAGTAATTGAGGTCAACTATTCACCTGGATTTCAAGGACTTGAAGCTGCTACAGGCCTTGATATTGCACAACAAATAATTGATTATGTGAGTTCAACCCATGGTAATACAAACCATACCAGAAAAGACTTATGAAAATTTCTGATTTCAATATTTCACAAAATGGAGATGACATCCAGGCCAATGCATTGGTTCAGTTTGAAGATTGCGACAGGGGTAAAAAACAGATCTTTATTAAAACTAAAAAAAAATATGCAGATGATTTTACAGCAAACCCCCATGCTTTTCTGGTGGGATGCCTGCTCCCTGCAATTCATCTTAAAGAAAAACGAATCTTCCTGGATGAAAAGATCTGTCCTTTATTAAAAGAGAGCCTTAATATTGCCATGGCCATTATAAAAGAGTGGACAAAGGGGCAGTATCAGCCTTTGAAGATTGAAGCAGAGATAAAACCAGATATTAAGCCTTTACAGCACAATAGAACCGGCATGTTCATGTCCGGAGGTATGGATTCTCTGGCAGCCCTGAGATTAAACAGACTCAATTACCCCGCATCCCACCCGGGATTTGTAAAAGATAGTTTTTTCCTGCATGGATTTGATATAGGCGGAGTGGTTGAAAGGGGCATGAAATATCATGTTTTTGAAAGGGCAAAAGAGGCAATTTACAAAATCACCAATGATGCAAAAATTGAATTAATACCTGTATATACGAACATAAGACACCTTTGCGACGAAAGGGCTTTGTGGCTTGACAGCTTTTTCGGGGCTGTCCTTGCATCCATAGCCCATACATTTTCCAACAGACTGAATATGATTTTTATCGGGTCATCCTATGATATCCCCAACCTTCATCCCTGTGGTTCCCATCCCCTTCTTGATCCTGAATACTCCAGCTATGACATGAGAATCAGGCACAGAGATTATGAGCTTTCAAGGATTGAAAAAATAAAAATCGTCTCCAGGTGGGATGTTGCTTTTCAGAACTTCAGGGTATGTCTTGCCAATGTTCCTGACAGGCTTAATTGCGGAAAATGTGAAAAATGCGTGAGAACCATGACCGAGCTTACAGCCCTGGGCCTTCTGCATAAAACAAAAGCTTTTGATGAAGATGAAATAACAGCTGAACACATTTCCCAGTTTGATATAACAATCAGAGTGCGCCCCCCCTTTTATAGACCCATGGTGCCTTTGTTAAAAGAACAAGGGAGGAATGATCTTGCCTTTGCCATAGAAAAGCAGATAGGAAAAGCATTATGAAAAATCTTAGTTTTTTACTACCTTTGATAAATATTATTGGAGCTACAGCCACTTATTTCTACTTTGTATTTATTCTGGATTCCGGAGTTGCTACGGAAAATATCCCGGTTTATTATTCTCCGCTTTTTTTTATAGCTGGAACAGCCTGTTTGGTAATCTGTTTTCAGATTACAAACCGGAAATCCTCAAAAACACTTTTGGATATTGCCTATGGAAAAATCAAGATAGATACATTTGAAGATTCTGACATTCATCATTTTCAACGAGAAGCTTTACAATTTCCACTTGTTGTATCTGCAATTACTTTTATGGTCTGGATCCTTGCAGGTTTTATATTCGGACTTTTGGAACCCATAATTACGGCTAAAATATTTACCATTGAAACACCAAGTCTTATTTACTGCTTAAGGCGGTTTTTAGGAATTTCCCTTTTGGGTGGAGGTATCACAGCGCTGATTCTCTATTTTGTCTTTGAAAATGTATGGCGAGATTATATTCCAAACTTTTTTCCTGAAGGACATTTAAGCCGAGTTAAACATGTCTTTAAGCTCAGTGTTCAAAAAAGACTTTTGATAGTTTTTCTAAGCATTAGCCTCATTCCCTTACCAATACTTGGTTTAACCACATATTCAAAGGTCATGGCTTTACATACAGCTGATGCCCTAAGCCGGGCACAGATTATGAATTCTCTGGTTGGAGAATTTGCCTTTATTATTGCTGATTCACTTGCAATATGTTTGATTCTGGCTTATTTTCTGTCTAAAAGCATATCTCAGCCGCTTGTTCGCATTAAAAATGCCATAAAAGAGGTTGAGAACAACAACCTTGATGTCCGGGCGGAAATTGTCTCCAATGATGAACTGGGAGATGTTGCTGAAGGATTTAACCTGATGATTAAAAGCATGAAAGAAAGCCGGAACATACAAGAATTATTTGGGAAATATGTCTGCAAAGAGATTCAGGATGAAATTGTTGCCGGCAAAACATCCCTTGAAGGTGAAATGAAACGGGTAACTCTTTTGTTTTCCGATCTTAGAAATTTCACAACTCTTGTGGAAAAAAACCATCCCAAACATGTGGTCACAATCATGAATCAGTATTTTAATGAAATGACCATTGCTGTGAAGGCAAACAGAGGGATTATATTACAATATGTAGGAGATGAAATCATGGCTGCCTTTGGAGCGCCTGTTGGTTTTGATGACCACCCTGATATGGCTGTAAAAGCAGCTTTGGAAATGCGAAAATGCCTTGGTGCTCTGAATATACAACTTGAGAAACAGGGTTTTCAACCATTGGCCCATGGGATCGGCATACACTCCGGTGCTGTGCTGGCCGGCAACATAGGCAGTGAAGAGCGAATGTCATATGCACTTGTGGGTGATACTGTAAATTCAGCCTCCCGTATTGAAGGGCTGACTAAACAATATGGATGTGACATTATAATAAGCCAGACCACTTTTAATCTTTTAACAGAATCTTATAATACCAGACCCCTTGACCAGGTAAAAGTCAAAGGCAAGGAAAATGAAATCATTATTCATCAATTATTATGAAGTACCTCTTTTTAATATCACTGCCCCATTGTACATCATGTGTTCCCTGTGAAATTAAATCTTATTTTGCATTGGATGACAATGAAATTCTGAAATTTGCAGATCTTTTTAAAGAGTTGGCAGACTATTTTTGCTGAATTTTTTGATGCAGGTGGCGTATGCGGCTGCTTAAAACTTTGCATATCTTCAGAGCAATTCTTGGATATTCCAATACGGTTTCATTAAATTCCTGCTGATGAAGAATTAAAAAATGGGATGCTTTGCTTGTTCTGACTGTTGCTGATCTTGGCTCATTTTCCAGCAGTGCCATCTCTCCAAAGGAATCTCCTGATTCAATATTATCAAGAAACAGCTCTTCACCTTCTGCAAGCTCCTTGATAACTTCAACCTGGCCGTTAATAATCAAAAAGACGGTTTCTCCTATATCTCCCTGTTTAATAACTATACGATCCTCAGGATACTCCAGCTCTTTTGTAACTACAGCAATGGCGGCAAGCTCTGCTGCGGTGAGATCAGAAAACATATCTATTTTTTTTAAAAGAAGTAATCTTTCACTAAGGGAGATTTCGGTTTCTTCAATTCTCTGGGGATCTTTGGACTCTTCTCTCTTTTTAAGAATCATTTGAACTTCCTTTAAAATATTTTGATTAAATGAATTCTGTAGGTCATTTAGTATATCATCTCCTTCAAAAAGTGAAGGTTCATCATAAGCAAGGCTGAGACCCATTAAAACATCAACCCAGTCTTCAGACGAGATTAAATTTGTAAAAACATCCTGACCGCCTGAATCAAACTTCGGTATTTTGGCAACATTTTTCCCCTCGGCAAGGGCAACAGCAGGTGTAGGACTTTCCAAGAGCGGAAGCATGGTATTAAATAGTTTTTTATCCATAATATCGCTTAAAAGCTCTATGGCATTGGCCCTCTGCTTGGTATCAGAGGAAAAAATTCCCCTCCATGCAGCTTTCATTCTTCCTGTCTTATCATTGATTGCAAGAACACGAATAATATTTTCCAGTCCAAGTTCTTTTTGCTGAACCATGTGTTCCATTGTCAAATCCTTCATGGATGATTCAGGCCACTTTTTTAGATTTTCACTCATGGCAAGATAGGAATAACATTTATTCAGATTTTCTCTGGCAAACATGAAAATGTCAAATTCTTTAATTTCAAGAATTTCCAGGAGTTCAAACAGTCCTTTGCGGATGCGGGTGCCAGGCAGTCCCAGGGATTCAATTAAAAGTTTATTATTCTGGTATTCTGACTCCTTAATCTTCTCTTTGGCCAATTCATGTATTTCATATGAGTGGTCATCCAAAAGAACAACAACCTTTTTCAATGAAAAATCATCTGTAATCTCCAGAACGTCAAGGGCTGCGAGTCTGATATCTTCTGACTCATAAGAGATATAAGAGTAGATAACACCGTTAAGTTCCCTTGCTTTCAAACGGGAGAGTGCAATTATGATATCCGGTATGATGGGATCAATTTCACGCTCTTTAAGTATAGTAAGAAGAGGATCAATATATTCTCTTTTCCGGGTCAGCCCTGCGCTTATAATACCAGACTGCCTCTCTTTTATATTATCAGTATTCAACCATATATCAATCATCTCTCCATATTTATCAGGATTATTGGAATAGAGGCAGGCCACGGCAAATCCCCTGACAACAGGATGGGGATTATTGACATAAGCTGTCAAATCCATATCCTTGCTCATATCAAAGCCATATTGTGACATGATTTTCAGGATGGAAATTGTTACCTCAGGTTTTTCAGGGTCAAGTGCAGGTATAAGTTCTTTTATTGAATCTTCCAGGAACTCAGATGACAACATTTTTATAAGTGCTACTTTTGTTTCATCATCCTGATATTCAAGGGTTTTTAAAATATTGTTATCAAGACTGTCCTTGGAAAAATTCTTTAAAAGCTTGGCATACCAGATAGCATCCTTTCCCCTTGCAGCTAGGAAAGACTCTTCCATCTCTATTTCGATATTGCCTTCTTTAAAAATATGGGCCAGTTCTCCTTTTTCCAGACTCTTAACATCCAGCATGTTTTGGGAAATCAGATCCTTTAAAATTTTTGCATATTTTGATTTTAATATTATGGGAGCTGCCATCCATACCAGTACAAAAGGCAGGGCAACAAGGGTCAGATACCTGGGATGAATGAAATTGTCAGATAAAAGAATCAGGCCTGACCCTATAAACAATGCTATTCTTACAACAGTTCCCCTTAAAAACGGGCGTATCATATTCCTGTAGGATTCAGGAAAAAGACCGATTAATATGGAGCCTGCCGGCATATTAATGGTTGTACGGATAATATTAGTGGACATTCTGGCATACATTGCTGAAAACATGTCAAACCTGAACATAAATGCAAAAAATGCAATCATATAATTAAAGGGATGAAACATCAATGCGACGGGCAGTCCCCATCTGCCATAAATCCTTCCCACAAAAAGCAGTATAATTAGACTTATCACATAAAGCCCACCCCTGAAAAAACCGAAAAACTGAATCATTTGGGCTTCACTGGCAAACTGGTCATTGACAGCATAATTAAACTGATAGTTCATAATGGGGATAACTACATTGGGCATAAATGTTAAAACCAGAACGATTTTAATTAACACAGAATCTTTAATTAAGGGCAGGACATTCTTGAACTCCTGGATCATGGATGTTTTCTTTTTTTCTGTGGATCCTGTTTTTTCAGAAAAAATAAGGGTTGGAAAACTTCGACCCATACCCTGAACAATGACAACACCGAGAAGCGTTGTACATAGATAAAGATACAAAAGATTGTCAAGTTGAAAGGTTTCTGCAAAATATGGGGTTCCAAAGCTTCCGAGAATAAGCCCTACTACCCCTCCTGCAGTAAGCAGGGGAAAAAGACGCTTGGACTGCCTTGTATTAAACAGATCATTGCACATGTTCCAGAACAGCAGTGCCTGTAACAGTTCAAACTGGCTTTTCAGCATAAAAAGAGCGGGATATAAAAGATCAAATCCCATGGGAATAAGAAGCCTGATTATTGTAACAATTATACCACTGACAATAAAAACATATGATAAAAGTCTTGCTCCGGGTATTTTACCCATAAAAGTAGATAAAAGGCCTGTGATAAAAAAAGTTACAACAGCATTCAGCATGTTGACTATGGGCAGATATTCAACACCGTAGCGCTTTAAAAATGTAGTCTCTGCATAATTATTGAGAATAATTCCAGAGCTGCGGATAACAAACAGCAGTGCGGCCGTCCATAACAAAATAGTAATTTCATCTTCATATATTTTTAAAAGACCAAGAAGTTTTGTCCGCATCAATCAGCCTCAAAGACCAGCCTGAAACCGGTTGTTCTGAATTTTGCAGAAGGGTGTGCATATGCCCTGTTGGCACTTCTAAGATAAATTCCATACTTGTACCAGCTGCCGCCGCGTTTGATTCTGGTTCCAGCCTTCAGTGTATCAGTACCACTGCTTTTGTATTCCTGGTATTTATCAGAACACCACTCCCATACATTACCGTGCATATCATAAAAGCCCCATGGATTTGGAGCAAAACTCCTTACCGGAGCCGGCATGTCCGATTGCAGTCTCATTGATTGATAAAAAAGGACACAGTCAGAAGCTTTTTTTTTATTATTTTGATACATGGTCTTGGAACAATCAATATCATCACCCCAGCTATAGGCTGTTGTGGTACCGGCTCTGCACGCATATTCCCATTCCGCTTCCGTGGGTAAACGGTATCTGCCTTTATCAAGTTTATTCAGCTTATTGAGTTTTTCAATAAAATCCTCACTATCATGAAAAGAGATTCTTGTAACAGGAAAGTTGTCCTTGCCTTTTTTTCTGCCGAATAATTTACGTCCCATTACAGATCTCCATTGCTTTAAGGTCACCTCTGTGGTCTGGAGATAAAAGGCTTTGGTAATATTTACTTTATGCTGGACTTCATTTTTATCACGATATGGTTCATCTTTGGGGCTGCCCATTATAAAAGAGCCGGATTCTACCAGGATAAACTCCATACCGAGATGGTTGATGAATTTCTTTTCAAGGGACAATCCTGTATCTGCAAAAACAAATATAAAGATAAACCAGAACAATAAAAGATATAAGTATTTTTTTTTAAATTTTATCAAAGAGAAAGAATTCATTAATATTTTTTCAACCTCCTTTATACTAAAATACAATTGATTAATTATACTTTATCACCAATAGCTATCAAACAAAAGCAATGAATAATGCTAACTGGATCGTTAGTTTGCTCCTTGTTCCATCCATTTCCTCAAAAGGTCTTTATCTTTTTGTTCCATGGATGTTATCCTCAACAAATTTTGATCTTTTTCTTTTTCTCCTTTTGAAGAAATTATTTTAGCATAAATATCATCAAAACAGTGGGCATCCAGACAAAAATCAAACCTGATTTTTAAATCCGTAAACTGTTCCAGGCTTGAAGATATTTTAGCCTCTATTTCATGACCATTTATTGATATTGTTTCTCCCATTATTGGAATGGCATCAATCTTTTTGTCCTTTATTTTCCAGCATTGAAACGGCAGTTTAATCTCGAGGCAGTTTTTCTTTATTATAATAGAAACAAGAGCCACATTAAAACCTGCTTTAATGGATTTAACAGAGAAAAAAACAAGAGGTTGTTTCATACCCTTCATCATGACATTTTGTGGCAAATCGGCTGTTATTTTATCCTCAACCAGCTTATGAGTTGCTTCTCCTATAAGAATCTGACCTCCTATTGAATTGGATTCTATCCTGGCAGCAGTATTAACGGCTGCACCAACTATTCCGTATTTCATTCTAAGATCAGAACCGATATTTCCAACAATGACACTTCCTGTATTGATACCAATACCCATTTCAAGGGATGGATATCCTTGTTTTTCAATTTCAATATTCAAATCTCCAAGTTTATTCTGCATTTCAATGGCACAGGCTATTGCACGTTCAGGATCATCTCCGTGGCTTTCAGGTGCTCCAAAAACAACTAACAGAGCATCACCAATGATTTCATCTATGATTCCATCATATTTTTGGATGATTATTGACATTTTTTCAAGATATTGATTCAAAAGATCAACCATCTCCCCTGGATCTCTTGCTTCAGAAAGAGTTGTAAACCCTCTCAAATCAGACATTAATACTGTGATGGTCTTTCTAGTACCCCCGATTTTCTGTCCCTGGGGTGATTCAAGTATCTCATCAACCACTTTGCTGGAAAGATATCTCCCAAAAGTATCCCTTATGAAGTTAACCAGCTGTAATCGTTCTTCGGAAACATCAAGAATAGTTTTAAGCATTTTTGACCTTGAGCTCACAATGGTTTCCATCTCATGGGGAGAATTTTCAGGTAGAGCAACCTGGTCAGCACTGGAAATATCATTCTGAATCTTTTTATTGGCAGATGCAATAATTTCAAGAGGAGTAATTATTTTTTGAGTTAGAAACTTTTTTAAGGTCACCATCATAAAAATAATGATGATGATCACAAGAACTATAATCCTTACACTGTACCAGAACAGCTCCTGGGCAGTAGCATCTGCTGTAAACCATCTATATCCAAGAGAATATACAAGCAGCACACCTTCAATAAAAAGGATTCGCCAGAAAACACCCATTAAAAGGATTTCTCTTACACCCTTTTGTTCAGCCTTTTGCTTATTACCCATTATAATAAGATTCCACAGTTTAATATTGTCATTTTATCAATCACCTGTTTATTAAAATAAGAGTCGAAAAAAGTTAATAATCCTTACAACAAATCAGTGCTCATGAACAACCCATAACAATTCTTAACAACTTACCATCTATCATATTAATTGAAAATTTCAAACCTTCTAATGAGTTAAATGGTTTATAATATCGAACGTATGCTGCCTTAATTCCTCTATGGATAAATCTTCAAATTCATCATAAAGTATTGGTATGCCAATATTTACTCTTATCTCACCTGGTTTTAAAAGAAAGCTTCCTTTTTTTTGATAATCAAACAATCCGGCGATGGCAAATGGTAAAATATTGGCTTTAGCTCCCTTAGCAAGATGGAAGGGACCCTTTTTACAAGTTTTATCCCCATAATTCTGATTAAAACAGTAAATAAGAATCTGGCAATTTTAAATGTATTTTTTTTTGAAAATAAAAACAGACATACCACAAGAATAAGGAATGAAATAAAAAAAAATAAACCACCTGTGATCCACAGCCACATGGAAACTATTTTTTTCAATTATAGATACCTTATCATTTTGGGATGAACATCTATAATTGTTGGTGTGGAGCCAAATAATTCACCATCGGGCAATAAAGTTTTATCAGGCCATGTTTTAATTTTTGCAGTTTTAGCCCTGAAATGTTTTACTGCTTTCATAAAAACCCTTGGTTTTACAAAAATAATGAGTTCAGACCACAATGCCTCACAGCACTTTTATCTAATAAATTTCCAAGCTCCCCTACCCTTTTCGGGAAAAACCCAAAAGATTTTTCCCACACTTCTTCATCTTCCATGCAAAAATACACCAATATATTGGGATCATATTCTTTTATAGTTTCAATAATTGCTCTGTATAATTTGATTCTCAGCGGTTTGAAATATCTCATCTTATTATCAAGGCCTAAAATAAATTCACCATAGCAAATAGTTGAATCGATGAATCTTTTTTCAATGACCTGTTTTAATCTTGGCATGAACCTGAAAGAACCAATGCTTATCCATACAATGTTTTCAGGGTGTACATATTTAAAAATCTGGTGTATCACCTTTTGATACTGCTCTTCGCATCCAGGATAGATCACCATGGGATCAAAATGAAATGCCAGTTTATATCCCTTTGCTTCAACGCGTTTTGCAGCTTCAAGACGTGATTTTAGAGAGGCAGTTCCTTTTTCCTCAGAACTGATAACATCAGGTGTATTCAAGGACCATGCAATAATGGTTTTGCCATTATGATCAAGGTCAAGCAGTGATTCAATATTGGTAGTCTTTGTTTTTAACTCCAAAAGGCTATTGTTTTGTGTTGCAAATTGTTCAACAAGAAATTTTGGCTGAAGAGTTATTTTTTCCCATATAAGTGAGTCAGTATACTCCCCTGTTCCAATTCTGAATATTTGATTTTTAGTAAATATTTGTTCAAGGTTTTGACCAAAAGTTTCAAGTCCTGTAAAATATTGTAGAATTGGTGGGTGGAAATATGCTTGAAGAATGCAATAGGAACAATCCATGGTACAAAATGTTCCCGTGTGGAGAATTGTATAATCACAACAGGTATAAAAACTTGTGCCTGGACACTCTTTAATAACTGCGCCTCTGTTTTTTGTAAGAAAAAGTGTTTTTTTCGCCTTTAAAATTGGATCAGAATCATTATTGATAAAATCATAGACAGGTTGTGAATTGTCCACCCACTGAGGTTCAATATTGAGTTTGGAAATAATATAATCAACTTCATCATTCCTTGTGCAGGCGTTATCAATAAAAAGCTGATGGATTTTCACTGTTAATAGATTTCACTGTTTGTATATTTCACTGGTTAAAAACCTCTTCTAATTTTTGATTCTCTAAAACATTATTAAGCGTTTTAATATTTGCTTTAAATTCAATATAATTTTTTGCATTAAAAGATATGGAATAATTCTGGCTTTCAAAATTTTCAGGTGGTACAAACTTGATCGTATTTCCCAATTTTAAATTATTAATTTTCCTTTGAACTTTTTGACGGGTTTTGAAAATAGTTGGGAATCTTAGTTTATATAAATTTTCCCGTATAAGTTTTGTTTTCAAGAGAGGTTCGCTTTTTTCATTTAGAATAATTTTCTGAATTTCATGATTTTGAAAAAAAACTTCCATACTTATTGCATCTCTTTTAGAAATTTCCTCTATGTATTGTATGATTTCAAGCTGTTTGTTGTTTGAGGCTTTAATTTTTGAAAAAATATTTAAAAAACTTTTTATGGTTTCTTGTTGAAAAAACTGCATTCTTCTCGCTGTTTTAAAAGATATGTTACCCTTATGAATTAACTCCAGAGCTGGTTCAGGCAGGTTTGCAATGTTTAATAAATCTTTGATAAATATAGCATTAAGCTCCATATTAAAAATAGCAGCAGATTTATCAGCCATCTGTTTTTCATCCAGAAATTTATTAAGAAGTTTAATGCTTCTTATAAGTTCAGCCTGGCTTAATTGCCTTTTAAAGGAGATAGCTGTTATTGATTTTAAAAGACATTGATATTCATCTGCATCTGGTTTTATTGTATATACAAGTATTGTATCTTTTTTATTATAAATAGAGGCTTTTATCCTGTTAAATCCTGAAACAATTATATATTGGTTATTTAATGGCCTGACCATGGGTGGATGGATCATGCCTGTCTCCCTGATGGATTGTCCAAGAAAGGCGATATTCTCATTGGAAAATGATATTTGATATCTCTGATCTGTTAAATCAATGTCACCAATATCTATTTTACACAAATGTTCAGACATCATTACCAGTTAAACGTTTATAAATTTCTTTATATGTATTAGATGTCCTGTCAATAAGCTCCTGTGGCAATTTTGGTCCAGGAGGAGTCTTATCCCAGCCTGATTCAGTCAGCCAGTCCCGCACAGACTGCTTGTCAAAACTGTTTTGGCTTCTACCTGGTTCATATTCACTCAGAGGCCAGAATCGCGAAGAATCCGGGGTAAGTATTTCATCTATTAGGATGATCTCTCCATCAAGCATGCCAAATTCAAACTTGGTATCAGCAATAATAATACCTTTGGAAAGAGCCAGTGCAGCACCTTTATTATAGAGATCAAGACTTAAATTTTTTAGTTTTTCAGCCATTTCCAGGCCTATGATTTTTGCAGATTCATCAAAACTGATATTAATATCATGATCACCGATTTCAGCTTTGGTAGAAGGTGTAAAAAGCGGTTGTTCAAGTTTGTCCGATTCTTTCAACCCTTTGGGTAATGTTATTCCGCAGACATGGCCTTCTTTTTGATAAGAACTCCATCCTGAGCCTGTTATATATCCTCTTACAATGCATTCAATGGTAAGAGGCTCAGCTTTTTGTACCAGCATACTTCGTTTATCCAAAGCATCTGAATAGGGTTTAAATTCTTCAGGATACTCATTTACATTGGTTGTGATAATATGATTTTTTACAATGTCTTCCATTCGTTTAAACCAGAACACAGAAATCTGATTTAAAACTTTACCCTTATCTGGGATAATATCCGGCAGTACAACATCAAAAGCAGAAAGCCTGTCAGTGGTAACCATTAACAGGGACTCTCCCGTGTCAAATATATCCCTGACTTTACCCTGCCTGACCAGGGCCAGGTTGTCAAATTGAGTTTTTGGAATGGATATCATCTTAATCTCCTTATTTTATTATAATTGTATATATGATTTTTGGAGATTAATATCACAAAATAGAATATTTATCTTTTGTTGCAATAAAAAGATTCTGCAGATATAAAACAATACTG
>JAQIBP010000156.1 GCA_027858995.1 Deltaproteobacteria bacterium
AGTGAATATTAGCGAAGAGCCCGTTGCGGGAAAACCGCACGGCGGGTTCTGTGAGGGGTGTCATTTCCTCACGAATAATACGTTTAAGTATAGGAGGAAATAGATGTCTACTCGACAGATTGAGATAAAGAAAGATGGTGAAGGATATCTTGCAAAAGTAAAAGGCCAGGATAATTTATTTGCTTTTGCCTATTCCAGACAGGAAGCTATCTCGGAATTGAAAAATGTTGTAGAAATGATAATAGATTTCCATTTAGAACAACTCAATGTGGAAAGACTTGCAAAAAAAGAAATAGAAAATTTACAAAGCATACATGCCGTTTAAGTATTCCCAGATTAAAAAGCGATTATTAAAACTTGGATATCAAATTGTCCGCCAAAAAGGTTCACACGTTATCTTCTCAGATGATAAAACAACCTTTCCCGTACCAAAACACAGCTCAAAGGATATTTCCAAAGGTGTGGAAAAACAGATTTTAAAGGTATTGAATTTGTCTAAGGATGATTTTCAAAAAATAAAATAATTTATGTTTTTTTCTAAAGAGCAGATTGTATTAATTCCTTAAATTATAATTAAGTATTGTGTCCCCGGAATTCTCTGTTTATGTCAAGAGTTTTTATCCAGCATTCCATGGAACCCTTGTGATCAGTTGATTTTAGGTTGTGTCTGAACAACATGTTTTTTAATAAATATTTTAAGCAGTGATACAAAAAAGCTTCCTTTAACAAAAACAATATCTAAAATAATTACAATATTAACAAGAACAAACAAAAAAAGTATCACAAAGAAGTCACACCTAAATTTTAGATTAATTAAAAAAATCAAAATCACTAATATTAATTTAACAACAGGTTTATTGTCGGTCACAGGTACCCTGTAATCTGTTACAGCATTTTTAATGCCTGCAATCAAAATTTTGTAACAGAATAGTGTAATTATACTATGATTATAGATAGGTATAGATTACACGCTTGTAATGCCAGACTGTAATTTCTATTACATCAGCACTCTTTTATAAAAGTTTTTAGCTCTCTTTAAATCCAATAAAAAAAAGGCAGAATCAACTCAATGACCCTGCCCTTAAAATGTTTATCTGTTTTTATGCTGCTATTTTTTCTTTCTGCTTACTCCTGCGAGACCGAGAAGACCAAGGCCGAAAAGAAGCATTGTAGCTGGTTCGGGAACGGCATTAAATTCAAGATTTCTAAACTGACCTCCCCCAGTAGGATCAACGTCGTTATCCGAGAAAAAAACAATACCTCCAAATGTGCCTGTGAAATGTTCTCCAACTTTAATATCAAAGTAATTCCAGTCAGTCCCAACTGTGCGGTAGTCCAAATTCCCCCAGTTCATCTGTGAGCCAGCAAAAGAAAAAGCCTGACTGCTTTCTAAAGAGGGACTTACATAACTATCAAGAAATTGCATGCCCAAAATTTCGTGATTAGGATTAAAGTCTCTGACCCCAATGTGCATTATAGTATCAGCCATGATTGTAACAGGTATATCAAAGTTAAGCCACGTATCTTTCCAAACCCCTATCCCGGCACCGTTTGCCCAGATTCCATAGGTACTACCTGAAGAACCTCCTCCAGGTTGCCCTGTCTTAAATGAATAAGCGTTAAAATCGATAGGTGTTGCACTAGCGCTCCCAGCAACAACTAATACTAAAAACAACCCGGTAAACAAACTTAGAAATTTCTTCATAAACACCTCCTTAAATTAATTTAAAGCAGCAAGGCTATCTTCCCATAAGACCCTTTGGCTTTCCGTCCCTGCTTCACAACAGGTTTGGCTTTTTTTATATTACTTAGTTGTTAATATAGCAACATTTGTGCCACCAATTCACATACGCCAGAATGATTGTAGAACGGGCATGTTTAAAATAAGCAGAATATAACTGTTACATTTTTTACATAATTTTAAGAATTTTTTTTCATAGTACTATTACATTTTTTACATAGTTGTAGTGATTTATAGAATTTTAATGATTGTAGTATCAATTTGTCTAATTGAAACACGATTTCAAAGTAACACACTCTTACTTTTGTACAACTTTTGATAGATTGATATTGAAAAATTTAATTTGTCTGTTCCTGCAGATAAAAAAAATAAATTTTTCCTTATTGCGAAGCTTTGAGTTTAATAAACGTCCCTTGCGATGATAAGATTGATTGCATTATTTGCTGATACCCCGTTACTTTGCCGAGGGGGAGATTAATTAGATTCAAGACATCCAACAATCCTGTGGTCAATATTTCGCTACCGCCATCTTCAGTTCATCCATGGAGGGAGTTGCAGCGCCAAGCTTTGCCACAACAATGCCTGCTGCTGCATTGGCCACCATTGCACTCTCTTTAAATGTCGCACCTGTTGCAAGCCCAAGGCCGAGAAGAGAGATTACTGTATCACCGGCACCGGAGACATCAAACACCTGCTGCGCTAGAGATTTTATAATATAGGGTTTTTTACTCTTTTCAAACAATATCATGCCATCTTTACCGCATGTAATTAAGAGCCTCTCAAGCTTAATTTTATCCATGAGTATCTGCCCTGCTGTAAAAACGTCATGATTGGATTTGATATCCATATTAGCTGCAAGGCTTGCCTCTTTTTTATTGGGTGTAAGTGTGGATACAAGTTCATATTTAGAAAAATTCAGGGCTTTGGGATCGGCCAGAGTAAGGATATTATATTTTTTTGCAAGCTTGACTGTCTGTTGAACCAGATCTTTGGTGACAAGGCCTTTATCATAATCTGAAAGAATGATCAGATCAACATCTGAAATTTTGTTTTTTATAATTTGAACAAGTTTTTCAAGGGTATTGTTATTAATATTTTTTTTTATCTCTTTATCAATTCTTAAAACCTGCTGATTGGATGCGATAACTCTTGTTTTTCTGGTTGTAGGTCTTTGGGGCTCACTGATAATCCCGTCAGTCTCAATACCCAGATCTTCAAGTTTTTCAAATATCATCTTGCCGGCTTTGCCTGTTCCTGCTGTACCAATTGCAGAAACTCCGGCACCCATGGCAACAAGATTATGAATGACATTGCCGGCACCACCAAGGGCATGACTCTCCTTTTCTATACAAACCACTGGAACCGGTGCTTCAGGAGAGATTCTATCCACGCTGCCCCAAAGATATTCATCAATCATCAAGTCACCGATGACAAGGGCCTTTATATTCTGAAAATCATTTAGATTAATTGTCATTTGTCTAACAGTGTTTTTATCATGGTTTTAAGTTCAAAATAGTCTCTTGTCACAGGGATTTTTGGAAAACCTGCAATCACTGAATCTGGTGGTTTAAAGAAAAATCCCTGGCTTGCCTCCTGAATCATTTTAATATCATTATAGGAATCACCAAAGGCAATTACATGATAATTGAGTTTTTTTAAGGCTTTAACAGCTCTATGTTTCTGATTATCAATGCGTAGGTTATAATCGGTGATATTATTCTGTTTATCAATTGTCAAAGTGTGGCAAAAGAGTGTGGGGTAGTTTAATTTTTTCATCAAAGGCTTTGCAAACTCTTCAAATGTGTCTGACAAAAGAATAATCTGAGTCTCTTTTCTAATCCAGTTTAAAATATCCAGAGCTCCTTCAAAAGGTTCAAGGCTGGCAATCACATCTTTAATATCCTCAATTTTTAGATTATTTTCTTTTAATATGGCCAGGCGCTTTGTCATCAGGATATCATAGTCACTGATATCTCTGGTGGTTAGTTTAAGCTCGTCAATCCCTGTCTTTTTTGCAACACTGATCCATATTTCAGGCACAAAAACGCCTTCAAGATCTGCAACCAATATTTTCATGTTTTTTATTACCCCTGATCAATCTCTTCAATTCTGATGATAACCGGATTTCCCACAACTGAATCAATTTTGGAAATTTCTTTTAAGGCTTTCTGCACCCACTCTTCTTTAGCTTTATGTACAATCATTACAACAGGTACCTTTCCATTATGTTTTTTCCCCTTTTGATGGACAGATTCAATACTGATATTATTCTCTCCAAGAATCCCTGAGATTTTTGAAAGAACTCCCGGATTGTCCTGGGCTTCAAACCGCAGATAATATCTTATATATAATTGAGCCATGGGAAGAATTGGAATTGCTTTAATGTTTTCTTCAGGATATCCAAGAATTGGCACCCGCCTGTTGGTGCCAGAAATAATGTTTCGCGCAATATCTGCTATGTCACTTAACACAGCGCTTGCAGTAGGCATCATACCGGCACCATGACCATACAGCATTGTCTGTCCCGTTGCATCAGCATTAATAGCTATTGCATTCATGGATTTGTCAACATGAGACAATGGATTTGTCTCTGGTATCATTGTTGGATGCACCCGGGCTTCTACATGATTTTTATGTTTTTTTCCAATGGCGAGAAGCTTGATGGTATATCCAAAGGATTTGGCAAACTCAATGTCCACAGGTGTTATATTGCGGATACCTTCCACATGAATATCTTTTAAATTAATTTCCATGCCATGGGCGAGAGAATTCAGGATAGCAAGTTTATGTGCAGTATCAAATCCATCTATGTCCAATGAAGGCTCAGCTTCAGCAAACCCAAGTTCCTGGGCCTGTTTCAAAGCTTCTTCAAATCCTAATCCCTCCTTGGAAATTTTTGTTAGAATATAGTTGCATGTCCCGTTTAAAATCGCTGACATGGATTTGATATCATTGGCCACAAGGGTCTCTCTCAAGGTTTTGATGATTGGCATACACCCGCCGCAGCTTGCTTCAAAAGCCAGATCAACTCGGTTTTTTCTTGCTGTTTTAACAAGATCATTGCCAAAGCCTGCCAAAAGGGCTTTATTTGCTGTTACAACATGTTTCTTGTTTTCCAGGGCTTTGAAAATAAACTGCTTTGCAAAGGTTTCTCCTCCAATGGTTTCCACAATAATATCTATGTCCGGGTCACTTATTATCTTATCAGCATCAGGTACCAGGTCAGTGGTTCCAAGATCAATACCCCTGTCTGTGGTCGTATCAATATCGGCAATGGTTTTAAGGTTTAAAACAGCATTAATTCTCGATTCAAGCAGTTTTTGTTTTGTTTTTAACAGTTTTGCCACGCCGGCACCTACAACGCCGTACCCTAATATTCCAATATTGATCGTTTTCATTTGTGTTAGTTTTTCTCCTTTGCCTTTCCAATGTTAATTTTTTTGTTTAAATCTTAGACTCAATACAATATTCAAATAATGATGTCAAAAAACTTTTGACTTTTCAAAGCAATTTGTTTAATATTCCTATGTTCTTGGCTGGCAGAATCAATAAAATTTTTAAAGGTGATTTTAATATGAGCAAGTCCTTAACATATGCAGATTCAGGTGTTGATATTGACAAGGCAAACAGATTGGTTGACCGGATTAAAAAAATTGCAAAATCAACTCCAAGATCCGGGGTAATGGGAGAAATAGGCGGGTTTGGAGGCCTTTTTTCCCTGAATCTTGCCCATATTACCAATCCAGTATTGGTCAGTTCAACCGACGGGGTTGGAACCAAGCTTAAAATTGCTTTCATGATGGATAAACATGACACCATAGGTATTGATCTCGTAGCCATGTGCGTTAATGATATAATTGTACAAGGTGCAAAACCCCTTTTTTTTCTGGATTATCTTGCCATGGGATCTTTGGATAGCCATGTGGCTGAAAAAATTGTTACAGGAGTTGCCAGTGGCTGCAGTGAATCAGGATGTGCATTGATCGGCGGTGAAACAGCAGAAATGCCCGGGTTGTATCAGGATGGGGAGTATGATATTTCCGGATTCAGTGTTGGAATTGTGGATAATGATAAGATAATAGATGGTTCCAACATCCGAAATGGTCACAGACTTATCGGGCTTGCATCAAACGGAATTCACAGCAATGGATTTTCCCTTGTAAGAAAAATCTTTTTTGATAAATGCAAATATGATGTAAACACCAAGTTTGAAGATCTTGGAATCACCCTTGGAGAAGAGCTTTTAAAACCTACTATAATCTATGTTCCCATTTTATTAAGCCTTTTTAGAGATCTGCCGGTTCACGGAATCGTGCATATAACAGGTGGCGGCATTGATGAAAATATTATCCGGGTAATTCCCTCAGCATGTAAAGCAGTTGTTCATAAAGGTTCCTGGGAAACTCCTCCTATATTCAACATTCTTCAAAAAGAGGGTGTGGTTACGGATTCTGAAATGCAGAGAACTTTTAACAATGGTATTGGCATGGTGATTGTTGTACCGGAAGATTCTGCCGATGATGTCATGGACAGGCTTGGAGCCATGAATCAAAAAGCTTACTTTATCGGTGAGATAAAATCTAGAGATGATAATGAAGTGCAAACCCAGTGGGTATAGACCCCGGGGATTTTTTTATCGTATTCCGTTATGATTATACTTGGTATTGAATCATCCTGTGATGAAACCGCAGCTTCAATTATTCAAGATGGAACAATAATTCTCTCTTCCACAATTGCCTCCCAGGTAGATGTTCATCATAAATATGGCGGTGTAGTACCCGAGCTTGCCTCTCGAATGCATATTGAAGCTATCACGACCGTGGTGGACAAAGCCATAAAAAAAGCAGGTATTGAAATCAGCGATATTGACGGGGTTGCTGCAACAAGGGGGCCCGGTCTCATCGGAGCACTTCTTGTGGGCTTTTCATTTGCAAAATCTTTTGCCTTTGCCAGACATCTTCCCTTTGCCGGCGTCAATCATCTGGAAGCGCATATTTATTCCCTTTTTCTCATGGATGAAAAACCCGATTTTCCCTTTATTGCTCTTGTGGTCTCCGGAGGACACACCAATATTTATTATGTAACTTCCTATAATAATCTTGAGCTTATGGGGCAAACCAGAGATGATGCCGCTGGTGAGGCTTTTGATAAAGTTGCCAAGATGCTTGGATTAGGGTATCCAGGAGGTCATATAATTGAAAGTCTTGCAAAAACAAATACTTCTGACACTATAAAATTTCCCAGGACAATGCTTGAAAAAGATAGCTTTGATTTTAGCTTCAGTGGCCTCAAATCATCTGTGGGACGTTATATACACGACAATTCAACAGGTTCCAAAGATGAAAAAGCACAGATTGCAGCTTCGTTTCAAGAAGCTGTTATTGATGTGCTGTCACAAAAATTGATTAATGCGGCTTTGTATAAAAATTGTGACAGCATTGGTGTTTCAGGTGGTGTCTCTGCCAATAAAACCTTTGTGGGAAAATTAATGGAAAAAGCTAAAGCCAAAAAAATCAAGCTTTTTTCTCCATCAGTAGAGCTTTGCGGTGATAATGCTGCCATGATAGCTGCAAGGGGTTATACCATGATTCAGCAGGGATCTCTTTGTGATCTTGACCATGATGTCTTCTCCAGATCCAAAATAGAATAATTTTCGGATAAAATCTTGCCCATCTACGTCGTTGCTGCAACATTTTACAATCCTCATGTACATTAGTACACTCCGGTTGTAAAATGTTTTGCGCCTTGTATATGAACAAGCCTTTATCCGAAAATGAAATTCAATGCTGTTTTTATATAACTTAATTTTTTGAATCCAGAAGATATTTTTTCTTATATTTTAATATTCGCTGTAAAGATATATCGCAGGCCTGGTAAAGATTTTTATTTTGATTAATCTGTTTTGTGATTTCATTATAGGCTATATCGATATCCGGTCCTTTGTGGCAGATCAGGGCAATGTCAATTCCTGATTTTAGAATTTGCCGTATAGAGGTCTTCATATCATGCTCAATGGCTTTCATATCGAGATCATCGGTCATTACAAGACCTTTATAACCCATTTTATTGCGCAACAGGTCATTGGCAATGAAAGGGGATAGACTTGCCTGCCATTTATTGTCAAGCTTTGGATATGAGATATGGGAGAGCATTATTCCTGAAACATCATTATTTTTTGCATCTTTGAAAGGGAGCATATCTGATTGTTCAAGTGATTTTAAATCAATGTTTAGAACCGGAAGATGAAAATGGGAATCTTTAACTGTTCTGCCAATCCCGGGAAAATGCTTTGCCACAGCCATAATTCCTTTTTTCTGCAGACCAAGGATAACTTCCATGCCAAGAGATGAGACTCTCTTTGCATCTCCTTTAAACACTCTCTCTTTCATTATGCTGTCTACACTGTCAGGTACAATATCAAGAACCGGAGCAAAATTCATATTAATCCCGACCTGGTGTAATTCATCTGCTGTGATTAAAGCAAAATGTTTTGCATCCTCAACAGATTTAATAAAAGGGTTACCTTTGAATAAGGTAAAAGGTTTCTGTAGCCTTGCAACAGTGCCACCTTCCTGATCAATTGCAATGAACAAAGGTGGAAGGCCGCAGGATTTTGCATATTCCTGGCAGGATTTACAAAGAAAAGCCACCTGTTCCGGAGTTTCAATATTTCTTTTAAAAAGAATGATGCCACAGGCTTTGATTCCATTTATAATATGTTTTAAGTCCCTGTTTAATTCAACACCGTCAAACCCCAGCATTAATCGCTGACCTGCCATTTCTTTTAAAGTTGTTTTGTCTTTATCCATTTAATTTCCTTGACGACTCCTCTTTTAAATATTAGAAGTTCTCTTTTTAACATAAAAAAAAATATTAAATATACTGTTTTAAATATCATGAAATCAGACACTTTAAAATCAGATTTTATTTTGATCTTTGTTGCAACTATCTGGGGGCTGGCCTTTGTTGCACAGAGAGTAGGGATGGAACATATTGGCCCGTTTACATTTAATGGCCTTCGTTTTGTCCTGGGAAGTCTTTCTCTGCTTCCTGTTATCTATTTTACCAGAAATTCAAAATCCAGAAAAGATAATACAGGTTTAATAAAATCCGGATCCATATCAGGAATTGTTTTGTTTGGCGGTATTTCATTTCAACAGGTGGGACTGGTTTATACAACTGCCGGCAAAGCAGGATTTATAACCGGCCTTTATGTTGTTTTTGTTCCCATTTTAGGAATTTTACTCAAACAGGGTAAAACTAATGCTGCCACATGGATTGGAGCAGCACTGGCATGTACCGGCATGTATCTATTAAGTGTAACCAAAGGCATGATCATGAACAAAGGAGACCTTCTTGTTTTGTTCTCAGGCATCTGCTTTGCTTTTCATCTGATCATCATAGGAAAATTAACCAACAAATTTAACACAGCCTGGCTTTCACTGGTACAATGTATTGTATGTTCAATTCTAAGCCTGCTGGTTGCAGGAATATTTGAAACTTTTATCATTTCAGATATTTTAAAAGTTTCCGTCCCCATAATATATGGTGGTGTGTTTTCTGTTGGAATAGCTTACTCCCTGCAGATATACGGTCAAAAAAACAGCCCTGCTTCCCATGCTGCCATAATCTTAAGCCTTGAGGCTGTTTTTGCAGCCCTTGGAGGCTGGATTATGCTAAATGAAATACTTTCAGGCCGTGGTATTTTTGGATGTACACTCATGCTTGCCGGCATGTTGATATCACAACTTTTTACAAAAAGAGGTCTTAGAACTTCAATTGATTAAAGAAATTTGAAAAAAAACAGGTCTTATTAGAAGTTCGACAGGCTGTTATATAATGCAAATTGGGGTTGTGTAAAAGCCTTTCGAAAGGAATAAGAGTGCTTAGTCGGCTTGACATCTGATGCTTTATTGATTATTTTTTATATTATTATAATAAGGAGGAAAAAATGACTCAATCTACTGATTTTCTTAAAGACAAACATATACTTGCAGTTGATGATGAAAAAGATATCCTTGAAACCATACAGGAAATTCTGAATGATACCAAAGTCGATCTTGCCCAGGATTATGATACAGCTTCAGATATGATTTCCAAAACCCGCTATGATCTTGCCATCCTTGATATAATGGGAGTAAACGGTATTAAGCTCCTTGAAGAGTGTGTAAAAAGAAAGATTCCTGCAATAATGCTTACCGCAAACTCCATGAACCCCGGTTCCCTTGTAGAGTCAATTAAAAAAGGAGCTATTTCTTATCTTTCAAAGGAGCATTTAAGTGAGCTTGATTCATTAATCAACGCACTTCTCGAAGCAAAGGAAGAGGGCAAACCCACATGGAAGCTGCTGTTTGATAAACTTGGCAGCTATTTTGACAAGCGTTTTGGAAAGAACTGGAAAGATGATGACAAGGAGTTCTGGAAAAAATTTAATAAAACTTATTATATGTGATATTTAAAAAAAATCTTTGAAAACAAAAAGCCGGAATTTAATAAATTTAAAGTATTAAATTCCGGCTTTTATTGTATAAACACTCTTTTGCTTATGCCCACCGATCTTGAGTTAAATCATCAAACGTGCCAGGAACAATGAAATTCCCGGGAATAAAACAAGAAGGGTCAACCGGACAATATCAGCTATCCAGAAAGGTGTTACCCCTTTAAAAATAGTACCGATTTTTACATCAGGCAGTACTGCTTTAAGTACAAATACATTTAAGCCGATTGGCGGGGTGATAAGGCTTATCTCGGTAACACAAACCACTATGATCCCGAACCAGATCAGATCATATCCCAATGCCTGCATCACTGGATAAAATACAGGCACTGTGAGCATTATCATTGAAAGGCTTTCCAGTACACAGCCCAGGACAACATAGATCATTATCAAAATTAGTACTATAAAAACCGGTGCAATATCCCATTGCAGTACAAAATCTGAAAGGGCATAAGGCATGCCCGCGACATTTACAAAATTTGCAAAAGTCAAGGCTCCGATTAATATGGTGAATATCATTGCCGTGGTAGTGGCTGAAGAAATCAGGACGGTTTTCAATATTTTCATTGTCAGCTTGCCGGTTCCCCAGATAAAGAAGAATGCACCTGTGGCACCGATTCCTGCAGCTTCTGTTGGAGTAAAAATACCGGCGTAAATCCCGCCCATTACAACGATAAACAGCAGCAGCACTCCCCACACACCTTTAAGACTCCTGAATCTTTCCGGCCAGGAAGCTCGTTCACCCCTGGGACCAAGGTCAGGATTAATTTTGGTTGTTACTATAACTGCACCAAGATAACAGGTAATAGCGAGAAGACCTGGTAGAACACCTGCCGCAAACAACTGCCCGATATCTGTTTCAGTCATGATACCATAAATAATCAAAATAACACTGGGAGGTATTAGTATGCCAAGGGTTCCGCCTGCAGCAATGGAACCTGTGGCAAGACTGTCAGCATACCCGAACTTTCTAAAGGAGGGCATGGCAACCTTGCTCATTGTTGCTGCAGTTGCAAGAGAACTGCCGCATACGGCGGAAAATCCGCCGCATGCTACAATTGTTGCCATTGAAAGCCCGCCTTTCTTATGCCCCAAAAAGGCATAGGAAGCATTATAAAGCTCACGGGAGAGACCAGATTCCGTTACAAAATTACCCATGAGAATAAAAAGAGGTACAACAGACAGGCCATAGGACATACCGGTTTCAGATGTCACCTGTGCCAGCATGCTTAAGGATGCGCTAAAATTGGTAGTCTGGGCAAACCCTACAACTCCAACCAGAGCCATGGCAAAGGCAATTGGTATTCTCATAAAAACCAGGATCAAAAGAGCTGCAAATCCATAAAGTGATGCTTCCATAATACTATTTTCCCGTTTTTTTTGATTTAACCATGATAAACAGCATGACCACACTTGAGACACCTGTCATGATTGACATAAAATAGATCAACGGTCCCATTGGCAGTGACAGAAACTGAGTCCTGTCTCCATATTCTATAGCTTCTCCTGCCTTGATCCATAATTGCCAGCTAATGACACCCATGACAATAAAATTCACAATATTAATCATAACATTTTGAATTGATTTCATGCCTTCGGGCACAAAATTGTCAAAAATATCAACAACAACATGCCCTTCTTCACAGCATAAAAGAGTCAGTCCGAGAAAAATGACAATTGCCATGGCAAACTCGGTTAATTCAACTCCTCCAACAACAGGTGAATTAAAGACGTATCTGCCTACTACATCCACAAAAGTCAATGCCATCATGAAAAACAGGAACATTGATACAACAGGTCCGAGAATGCTATGCATCCATTTATTGATTTTATTCCATAATCCTGGTTGTGTACTGGTTTTTTCCATTGATTCCATGATTTATTAATAATTTTTAATCTGGTCACGGTAATATTTTAAAGCTGCCGCTCCGTCAACACCCTTTGCATTTGCATTTTTCACCCAGTCGGCTTCAATATGGGCAGTTGCTTTTTTGATTTCCGCTACAAATTCAGGAGATGCAGTAATAATATTGTTACCTGCTTTTTTCATTGTTGCAACCCCAACTCTGTCAGCTTCATCCCATGCCTTTCCTGCCAGTTTTGCAAAAGCTATGCCGGATACATTCATAACAGCTTTTTGATCAGCCGTTGAGAAGCTGCTAAAAGTTTTTTTGTTTATGGCAAGATAAAAACTTACATTGTAAAGTCCGCCTGGTATTATGGTAGTATAGGGGACAAGTTTAGTAATTTTGAAAGATTTAATTGATTCCAAAGGAAGCAGTGTACCGTCGGCAACACCGCGGGAAAGAAGTTCATAATTTTTTGATGCTGGTTTCTGGATTCCTACCATACCAAGGCTATTACAAATTTCACCTGCGACACCGCCTGAAATGCGGAATTTCATACCTTTAAGATCAGCAACACTTGTAATAGGTTTTTTGGAATTATGGATCTGTCCGGGACCATGAACCATTAATCCAAGGAGTTTTATACCTCTGTATTCGTCAGCTTTGGCAAAATATTTCTGATGGGTTTTCCAGTAGGATACGCTCATTGCCTCAGAAGTGTCACCAAGAAAAGGAATCTCAACACCTTGAGCAACAACAAAACGGCCTGGACTGTAGTCGTTGCAGGTATAGCCCGTATCTGCCATGCCGTTTTTGACAATATCAAAATAGGCTTTAGGATGTCCAAGGCCCTTGGCAAGCCTTGTGATGCTTACTCTGCCGTCAGTTGCCTTCTTTACGTTCTCTATCCAGGGGTCAATCATGTTTGCCACAATTGGGTGTGATGGCGGCAGCCAGGACGACAAAGTCAAATCTTTGGCAATTGCACTTGTTGACATGACTGACATTAGCAGAAATACACTTGCGATAATAAATGCTACTCTCGATTTTTTCATGGAACATCCTCCTGAAAATAATTAATAATTATAAAATACATGAGACACTTTTTATAAGCTGTCTTCATTAACAACCTTTATAAATCAATCCTTATAGCCTACCTTATAGTAAAATAAATTGCCATATTTAATTACAAGCTATATTACAGCCACATTACAAGTCAAGATAAAAAAATCAATCTAATTTTTTAAATGCTTCCTTTCGTCCGGTAAATTTTTCTCTAAGCTGTGGCTTCATCAGTTTTCCTGTCGGGTTTCTTGGAATCTGATCAAAAATAACCTTACGTGGAACTTTATACATGGATAATTTTGATTTTGCAAACTCAATGACATCTTCCTCACTCAACTGTTTACCTTCTTTGAGCTGAACAATTGCCAGAACAATTTCCACAAGTCTATCATCAGGATATCCAATACAGGCAACATCATCTATATCAGGATGATCCATTAAAGCATCTTCAATTTCAACAGGGAAGATGTTCTCACCACCACTTGTAACCATATCTTTCATTCGGTCAACAATATAAAAATATCCATCTTTATCCGTTTTTAACAGGTCTCCTGTGAGCAGCCATCCATGCTTTAAAGTCTCTTCAGTCTTTTCAGGGTTTGAATAGTATTCACGCATCATTCTCGGAGTTTTAAATACAAGTTCACCAACTTCCTCGGCTTCAAGCTCTTCACCTGTAGGGCCAACAATTTTGGCTTCAACACCAAAGGTTGGTTTTCCTATTGAGCCTGGCTTCTCAAGGACGTTTTCTGGATAGAGATTAAAGGTTCCACCTCCTCCGCCTTCTGTTATGCCATATATATTGGAAACCCTGCATGGCAGTTTATCCACAAGAAGCTTCATGATATCATAGGGTACTGGCTGGGCACCTATTTCCATATATTTCCATGAGGAGAGATCATAATCAGCAAGATTGAGCTCTCCTTTATCAATGGCATTTAAAACTGCAATGCCAATTGGAACAACAAAGAGCATGTCAGTACATTTTTCAGCATCAATGGCTTCTATGATCCAGTTTGGGTTTTTAAAATCTTTTATTATGGTTCCGGCAGCTCCTGTGGCATAAAAGGGTGCCCACAAAAACATTGTACCTGAATGATAAAGGGGAAGAAAAATAAGATAATTATCATCTTTTTGAACAAAATATGTCATGCCGTTTGCAATGGCTATATTATTCAGGGAAAAGTGGGTATGAAGCACAGGTTTTGGTTTTCCTGTTGTGCCCGAAGTAAACATCATGGCAAGGGAGTGATCCCTGTCAACATCAACAAGAGCATCTTCCGTATCCTGATAATTCTGTATGGTTTTAAAGTCTGTCATGTCTTCAGGAACATCATCACCCACACATATATAATTTTTAATTGTGGAAAGTTTGTTTTGAATGGGTTGAACAACTCTCAAAAATTCAGATCCAAAAATAAACACATCAGGGTTGCAGACATCAGCAGCATAGAGAATATCTGAACTTTCAAAACGAAAATTTAAGGGAACAATAACAGCACCAAGCCTGATGATTGCATAATATGTTATCATCCATTCCAAAGAATTATTCTGAAGATGCATTACAAAATCTCCATGCTTGACACCCAGTTCTTTTGAAAGATAATTTGCTGTCCTGTTTATCTCGTCGTTAAATTCTTTCCAGGTTAAAGAACGTCTGCCTCCTGTATCTGGAGTACGTTCAATTAAACTTGTCTTGTTTGGATTATGCCGCGCATGTTTTGATGCATAGCTTGAGTAATTCAATTTGTCCCCCTATTGATATTGCTTTTTCATTATTAGTCTTTAATTTTCAATTAGTTCCAGCCTAAGAATTTGTGTTTGAGCGGAAACTTGCCCATATGTGAGGCGCAATAACTTTTGCAACCGGAGTGTACTGAAGTACATGAGGATTGCAAAAGTTTGCAGCAACGAAGCAGATGGGTGAGTTTCCGCTCAAACATTTTAAAAATTAACTTTATCAAGTCCTTTCAATCCAAGAATCTGCCTTGCCTCATCAGATGTAGCAGGTTCAAGGCTCATCTCCTTTGCAACCCTTTTTATCATATTGACCTGATCAGCACTTGCTTTTGCCATAATACCCTTTCCTGCATAAATGGAATCTTCAAGTCCCACCCTTACATTCTGTGCACCCATTGCCATAGCTGTTGAGGTGATGGGAATCTGAAAGCGTCCGCCTGCTGCAACAGACCATGTGAAATTCCCTTCACCAAGGACTTCTTTTGCCTCGTCATGGATTAAAACAAGATGCTTTACAGACGGTGTCATCCAGCCAACCATAGGGCCAAATACAAATTGCAGATGCACTGGAGCTTTTAATAGATTCTCTTCAAGCAGCCATTTTACATAGGAGACATGGCCAAGTTCATAAATTTCAATTTCAGGCTTTGTATCAAGCTCAAGAAATGTTTTGCCATAGATTTCATCATCATTAAAAGTTGGTCTGAAAGTGACGTTTTTAACAAGTTCCAGATATTTTGGTTCCCAGTCAAATTTATACTCTTTAAAGCGTCCTGCAATCTGAAAGATGCCAAAATTAAAAGGTGCTGGATCAAAAGAGCACATTTCAGGTTCCAGTTTTTTTATGGGAATCAGCTTTTCAGCCGTAGTCTGGTTCATACCGCCGCCTGTGGTGGGAAGCAGAATAATATTACATTTTGCTTTAATCTTCTGGTGAACTTCCACAAAAAGGTCTGTATCTGCTGATGGTTCCCCTGTTTCAGGGTTTCTAACATGGATGTGGGCAATGGCAGCTCCTGCCTCGTGCGCTTTTACTGCATCTTCCACAATCTCTTCAGGAGTTATGGGAAGAGCGTCACTCATGGTTGGAATATGTACTGACCCTGTAATGGCAGCTGTTATAATTATTTTATTATCCATTTTATTTCTCCTTTTTAAATCTTTATTTAAGTTTGGTTTTTTAATACCCGTTCAGGCTGTTTCCTTTAATTAGTACTTGACCCAAACATTCATTAAACTTTATACTCCTCATCAAGGTTAAGATTAAATACCCTTTTTTCTTTGACATTATCAATAACAAAAGAAGATTTAATAACCTGTATGCCTTCTATCTGGGTAAGTTTTATATTCATAAACTCCCCATAGGCTTTAATATCTTTTGCAATTACCTTTAAAATAAAATCATTCTCGCCGGCGATCTGATAGCATTCAATGACCTCATCCAAGTTAAAGAATTTTTCCTTTATTTCGGCCACTGAAGAAAGACTACTCAAGCTGAGTCCAATATTGACCATACCCATAATCGAAAACCCTATTTTTTCAGGATCAAGCACAGCTGTAAAATGAGAGATAACTCCTGCTTGTTCCAGTCTTTTTACTCTTTCAAGGGTTGAAGGTGCAGAAATCCCCACAATTTTGGAAAGCTTTGAATTGGTTGTCTTTCCATTTTCCTGGAGTGTATTTAAAATCTGCTTGTCGATTTTATCAAGAACCATATTTTTTCTTAAAAAATTCAATCTTTTTCAATTTTCATTTTTATAAAAGCAGATACCTGTATTTTCCCTTAATTAAAGGCAACAACTCTTTTAAAGTTTCATCAATTTTTTCAATTAAAAAATCAATATCATTCTCAGTCATGGCACATGAGAGAATAAACAGCCCTCTTGGTATGGAGAAAATTCCTTTATTTAACAAGGATAGATGCATAAGTGTATGAAGCTGTTCTTCAGACTTAAGCACCTGTTCTGATGTTGTAATGGCCTCATTGACAAAATGAATGTTTAAAAGAGAACCAATATGGTTGGACTGGATATTTAAACCATTGTCTTTAAAACTTTGCCGCAGACCTTTTTGAAGCCTGTCCCCAAGGTTGTTAATGTATGCAACTGCTTTTTCATCATATTTTGATAAAGCTGCATATCCTGCCTGCATTAAGGTTTCATATCCATTAAAGGTTCCTGAATGGTATAAAGGTGCAGCACTCTTTTCATGGCAGAAGATATTCATGATCTCCTCTTTGCCGCCAAATACACCAATGGGAAGCCCTCCTCCTATAACTTTACCAACTGTTGTTAAATCTGGTGTTACTCCATAAAGTTTCTGGCAGCCACCGGTATGCACTCTATATGAAAAGATTTCATCAAAAATCAGAAGTACGTTATTGTCCCGGGTTACTTTTCTTACATGTTCAAGATATCCTTTTGCAGGAAGGACAATACCGCCTGCACCAAGGAATGGTTCCATAATAACAGCAGCAAGTTGATCAGAATTCTCTTTTACAGCTTTTTCAAGAGCCTGAAAGTCATTAAATGGAACTTCAATCATATCTTCAGTCATTCCTTTTGGAATTCCAGCTGTGATGACATTCTTTTTTGTGGATGCTGCCACACAATCGTGTGTGCCATGAAATCCACCTGACATTTTAATGATTTTATCCTTATTTGTATATGCCCTTGCAGCTCTCAGGGCAAACATGGTGGCTTCTGTACCGGAATTTACAAACCTGATCCTTTCAAAGCCAGGTATTCTTTCACATAAAAGTTTTGCAAGTTTGTACTGGCCGTCTGTTGGAGTTGAATACTGGGAACCCTTTGTTATGCCTTTTTGTACAGCTTTAACAATATCAGGGTCACCATGGCCGTGAACAATGGCACCATAGGCATTGGTTGTGTCAAGAAGTTTATGTCCTTCATGTGTAAAAACAAAGGCGGCTTTGCCAGACTCAATATGAATAGGATAGGGTTTAAAATAACTTAAACTTCTTGTGGCACCACCTGGAATATAATTGATAAGTTCTTCATGACGCTCTTTGGAAGCTGGGAACTTTTCCATATAAGCATCTGCAATCTTCTTCTCAATTTTCTTTTCTATATCTATTAATTTGTCAGACATGGCGTTACCTGTAATATTTGATTAATTATGTTTAATATGTGAGTTATGAGGTGTGAAATTTTAAACCTCACACCTTATAACTCATAACTAACTATTTACTATTCTTTTTTACGTGTGACCTCTTGGTTATGCACGATCAAAAGTTCACCAAGTTCAGCTTCTATTTTTTCTACAAATTCACCTGATTCAATCCTGGCTTTGAGATCTTCAAGATCATCAATATAAACTTTGTCCTTGTCCATGTAATCCAGGGTTTCACGAACAGCCTTGTGCATGATTTTACCTGCAGGACTGAGTCTGTCGATTCCTCTCATGTCTGCTGCCTGGGCAGCGCAGAGCAATTCAAAACTGAGGATATGGTTTGTATTTTCAACAATTTTTCTTGTTTTGCGGCCTGCAATCAAACCAAAACTTACAATATCCTGGAAATCAGCAGTTGATGTGATGGACTGGATGGAAGCTGGAACTGCAAGGGTTCTATTTTCTGCAACAAGTGATGTTGTCATGAACTGGCCGCCCATAAGTCCCATCCTGACACCTGTGTCCTCTTTGCACAAAAATGGTGGAAGTCCGGTACTGTGTGCTTCATCCATGAATCTGTCAATTCTTCTGTCACTTACAACACCAATATTAACCATGGAGATACCAAGGCAGTCCATTGCAAATGAAATGGGCTGTCCATGGAAATGACCGTTATGGAAAAATGTATCCAGTTCTGTAAAAATCAAGGGATTGTCATTGCTGGAGTTAAGTTCTCTTAAAAGAACTTCACGGGCATTTTGCAGAGAATCTTTTGTGGGCCCTACAAATTGAGGTGTGCAGCGGATTGAATAGGCATCCTCAACAGGAATATCTGCAATAGAGACACCTTTATGCTGTTTCAGTGTTGATTGAAGTTTAATGGATAGTTCAAGCTCATCAATTGCTAAGTTACTTCCCTTGAGAAGTTTTGTAAGGTTCATGGCAGTGGCATACTGACCTGGATGATATTTTTGTTCATGAACTATTGGATCAAAGGGATTAAATCTTCCCATGAGGGTTTCGATGGCAAAGGCAGCTATTATATCTGAGTTTTTCAGTGTGTTTGTGGCTTCTGAAATAACAGTACAGGCAAGACCAACCATGCCTGAAGTTCCATTGATGAGGGAGAGACCTTCTTTTGCATTGAGATGCATAAGTTTAATCCCGGCAGCTTCCATTGCCTCTTTGCCTGGCATGAGCTTGTCATTGAATCTTGCTTTCCACTCTCCAAATGCAACACTTGCAATACATCCAAGGGGTCCTAAATCACCGCTTGTACCAAGAGATCCTTTTCTTGGAATCAGGGGAAAGACCTTTTTATTAATCATTTCAAGATAAATTTTAAGATTCTCTTCTTTGATTCCTGAGAAACCGCGGCAGAGAGAATTTGCTCTGGCAATCATGAAAGTTCTTACCATTGTATCTTCAAAAGGTTTGCCAACCTGAGTTGTAATACTTCTTACAAGATTTTTCTGAAATTCATTATCTCTCTCTTTAGGCAGAAGATAGTCAACAAGGCCGCCGCAGCTTGTATTTACACCATAGATACAGCGTTCTTCATTTGCCCATTTCTCCACAAGTTCCCGGCACTCACGGATCTTAGGCCAGTTTTTATCGGCAACTTCAACTTTGATGGATGTGTCCTGACCGGCTTTGACTAATTCTTCAATGGTTAATGTATACCCATCAATGGTTAATGTATTGTTTTTTATTGGCATGCTTCCTCCTATTTAAGATATTTAATTTTATATTGAAAACTTGTTGTCTGTTTCCAAACAAACATAGCCAGACCCTGAAAATTTTGTCAAGAATTTTTTTTATTTTATAAGGATTTTTAAAAATTTTTACAAAAATAAGAGTTAAATATCTTAAATGT
>JAQIBP010000164.1 GCA_027858995.1 Deltaproteobacteria bacterium
GTAACTTCTCCAAAACTGGTGGAAAAAATAAAAAAGTTCGTGCGTTCCAGTATTTAATGTTGTATCATGCTAAACATGAAAAACACATTGGAGCAAATCAGAAAAAATATTTTAAAAAAAGACGGAAAAAGCCAAAGCGCTATTTTCCTTTTGAAATTTGCTGAAGAACAGTCCGAGACCATTCTTACACTTAAAGAACAAAATCAAATTCTCAGAGATGAAATTGCTCGCCTCAAGAACCAAAAACCTAAGCCAAAAATAAAACCAAGCAAGTTGACAAAGGATACTGATAAAAAAACTTCACCAAAAAAATCCAAATTCAAAAAGAAACATAAAACGTCTGAACTAAAAATCCACAAAGAGGAACGTATAGCACCAAAATCTATTCCGATCGGTTCTACTTTTAAGGGGCTAAAACCATACACAGTACGAGGTTTACAGGTAGCTGCTTTCAACACTCGCTATTTTCTTGAACAATGGGAAACCCCTGATGGCAAAATTGTGTCCGGGGAATTACCCTCTAAAATTAGCGGTCATTTTGACCATACCCTCAAGAGTTTCATTCTCTACCAGCATCATCATTGCCATGTCACCCAGCCTCTAATTCTTGAGCAATTACAAGAATGGGATGTAAAAATTTCACCTTGCCAGGTGAACAGAATTCTTATTGAAAATAAAGATCAGTTTCATGCCGAAAAAGATGACATTCTGGCTTCTGGCTTAAACTCTTCGACTTATATCAATGTAGATGATACTGGTGCGCGTCATAATGGTAAAAACGGGTATTGCACCCACATAGGCAACGAATTTTTTGCGTGGTTTGAAAGCACGGACAGTAAAAGCAGAATCAATTTCCTTAAACTCCTTCGTGCTGGAAAATCTGATTATATTCTCAATGATGACGCTTTTCAATATATGATTGATGAACGTTTGCCCAAATCACCCTTAGCTCTTTTAAAGAGACATCCGGTTAAAGAGTTTGCCGATTACAAACAGTGGGATAAACACCTTGCAAGCCTTGGCATAAAAAAGCTTCGCCACGTGAAAATTGCAACTGAAGGCGTTCTTTTTGGCAGCGTGCTGTTCCAAATTCCAAAAGGACTGGTTATCGTCAGTGATGATGCAGGGCAATTTAACATACTCGATCATGCTCTTTGCTGGATTCATGCAGAGCGAACTCTGGCAAAGTTAATTATTCCAACCACCCACAAGCAACAAACCCTTGAAGATGTTCGCAAGCAAGTTTGGAAATTTTACGATGAATTAAAAGCCTATAAAGAAAACCCAAACAAAAAAGATAAAATTCGGCTACAGGAAAAATTTGATGAAATTTTCACACAGAAAACCGATTTTCAACTTCTTAATAATGCCTTGAAACGACTTCACGCCAATAAAGCTGAACTTCTTTTAGTACTCGACAGACCTGAAATTCCTCTGCACAATAACTTGAGCGAAAATGATATTCGTGAATATGTCAAAAAACGAAAAATCAGCGGAAGTACCCGTAGTAAAGCAGGACGTCACTGCAGAGACACATTTGTTAGTTTAAAGAAAACCTGCCGAAAACTCGGAGTATCTTTTTGGCAATATCTTGAAGATCGACTATCCGGGAAGAATTTAATTTCACCTTTATCCCAAATTGTGGAACAAAAAAGTGCTTCATCAGGATAAACCCAAACACTTGATTTTTTTATTCCATAAAAATTTACTTCACCATTTTGTTTTTGCCATTGCAGTCACCTATGGCAATTTGTTCAAATCGTTTGTGCTTTGAGAAAAGGCATACATTTATGCTATTGGAATTATTAGTATGACAATAGCCAAGCTATTTACTTATCGCAATCGTGCCGTCACTTCCGAGGACGTAAACTTTCTTGTCAAAATCATCGCTGACAACCCAGAGAAGAGTCGCAGAGCTTTATCCATAATGGTGTGTCACAAGTGGAACTGGGTTCAACCCAATGGAGTGCTAAAAGATGGAATCTGCCGCGGACTCATGCTTAAGCTCCATAGAGAGGAACACATTAAACTTCCACCCAGAAAGCAACCGTTTACAGGTGGACGTCAATCTAAACAAAAAATCAAAAACCACAATATAGATCAGACCCCTATCTTCTCCACGGTTAAGAAACTCCAGCCAATCGAAATAAAGCAGGTGCGAAGAACCAACCTCGACAAACTTTTCAGCAGCCTGATTGATCAGTACCATTATCTTGGGTATACTCAACCGGTTGGCGAACACCTTAAATATATAGTTTTTGCTGCGGAACGGCCCATTGCCTGCTTTGCCTTTTCATCTGCTCCCTACCGGATACTTCATCGAGATCGTTTTATTGGCTGGTCTTTTGAAATGATAGAAAAAAATCGGCACTTTCTGGCTTATAATTCTCGTTTTCTTATTTTGCCATGGGTTCATGTTCCCCACCTGGCATCCCATTTGCTCGCTAAATGCGCCCGAGGTATTTCAGAAGATTGGCAAACACTTTATCGACATCCAGTTTTTTGGTTGGAGACCTTTGTCGATACTGATTTATTCAAAGGTATTTGCTATCGAGCGGCCAATTGGATTTTTCTGGGAAATACTTCTGGTCGTGGTAAATATAACAAAACACAAAAACAACTTACCTCGATAAAGGCAATGTATGGTTTTCCTCTAATAAAAAACTTTCGAGAAAAGCTATGTCAATAATAAATTAGAAGTTACCACCAGTTTTGGAGAAGTTACAGATCAAATACATAACTGCTCTTTATATCACTTATATTGCATACATTATAGATTTGTTTTTAAAATTTTGATAAGTCACAAGGAGAGATATGATCATCTCGATGAAAAACAGAAAAATGAACTGATCCGGAAAGAACAGAAAGAAATAAAAAAATTACAAAAAGAAACCCGTGACACCCTTAAAAAATATGAGCAACAGAAAAAGGAGCGCGAAAGGCAAAAACGGCTGCTGGAAGCCTTAAAAACACCCATAAGGACTGCTTTGGTGGACTGCTGGTAAAAACATTACTTGTGGATGCTCAACAGATAAAAGTCGGCCCTAAAACATTAGAAGACGCAAATTTAATGGTATTGTTTCAAGAGGACTCCCCTATTGGTGTTAAGGGCTTGTTAGGCCAGGATTTCTTACAGCGGTTCGATTATTTCGTTGATTATGACAAAAAGGTTATCAGGTGGAAAGAATAAAATCTATGGCACGCGAAAAAATCCTTTTGATCAATGTCAAAGACCAGCTACACTGCATCCCACCGTTAGAGTAAAAGTTGGTATTTATCTTAGGCCAATTTCAGAAAATTATTTTTCAAGGTTTGAACTGATATTATTGATACTCTGTGCGCCTTATACCTGTTCACACAAGGATAATAATCATTGAGTGTGAAAACATATAAAGTCACTGATCGGATTTGATTTGTAACCACCAGTTGATAGAAATTACAAGCGCTTCTGGATTGATGAATTACAGTACATCCTAACACACTGTTATTTTATAAAATAATGTTTCCAATTCTATTTTATTTTGATATATTTTTTGGAATCAAGCACTCATATTGTGAAATAATAAATATTCGTTTTTTTTTGATTTAAAGGGGGAGTGATGAAACAAAATATTAAACTTATCATATTGGTTCTTTTTCTGTCTGCTTTTGGTATTAGTTATGTTCCGGCAAACGTTGTAGATTCTGATATTAAATTTCACCCGATTAAACATGCGACATTTGTTATTCAGTCCAAAACTGCCACAATTTATGTTGACCCAGTAGGAGATCCAAAATCATTCGATAACTATCCAAAGCCCGACATTATTTTGATCACGGATATTCATAGGGATCATTTAAACAAAGAAGTAGTGGATAATATCAAAGGCCCTAATACCTTGATCATTTGTACTAGGGATGCTGAAACACAACTCAAAAAAGGGAAAATTCTCAATAATGGTGAAAGTTTAAACCATCATGGTATCATTATCGAAGCGATACCGGCATATAACCTGACACCCGAACGTTTGAAATTTCACCCTAAAGGCCGCGGAAACGGATATCTAATTTCAATATCAGGGGAAACAATCTACATCTCAGGTGATACAGAAGATATTCCGGAAATGAAATCTTTGAAAAATATTGATTATGCTTTTGTTTGTATGAATTTGCCATACACTATGACAGAAAGTCAGGCGGCATCTGCTGTATTAACATTTAAACCAAAGGTTGTTTTTCCTTACCATTACAGAGGAAAAAACGGGTTTAGCAACATTGACAAGTTTAAAACTACAGTAGAAAAAGCAGGATATACGAAAGTAAAACTTTTAACCTGGTATTAATCTTTTTCAAGATTAAAAATAGGTATCCACAGATTTTCCAAATGGCTGAAATATAATTTTTGTATGCTAAAGAAAATCGTTATTTAAAAATTCCAAACTGAAAAAATGCGAGATGCAATATGTTGCTGTGCCAATAATTGACTTGGACTGGGTCTTTAAAATATGAGTGAACGCCATTGATTTTCAGCCGAAACCCCATAATGATAGACATAACACTCGCTTTAAATATTACTAATAGATTTGTCTGAATTTCGAATTATTTGTTTGAGGGAGTCTGCCGGGAAAACAAAAAAGTTTGTCTTCCCGGCGCTTATCAACTATTTAATTCCAACTGAATTATTTTGGGATCTCATCAATGCTTATTCCAAGGGCTTTAGCAACACCTCTACCATATGCCGGATCAGCTTTCATGCAGTTACCGATATGACGGATCTTTATTTCTTTGGGCGCATCACCCATTGCTCGTCCGGTATTGCCGAAAAGAGCCTCTTGCTGTTCAGCGTTCATCCCTCGAAACAGGTTGCCGGGTTGGGTGTAATAATCGTCATTATCCTCACGGTGATTCCACTGGTCAGCTGCACCTTCAAGATCCAGTGGTGGTTCACGGAAATCCGGTTGTTCCTGCCACTCCCCATAGCTGTTTGGCTCATAGCCAAGCGTGCTGCCGTGATTGTCATCCACTCGCATGGCACCATCACGATGATAGCTGTGAAACGGGCAACGGGAACGGTTAACCGGGATAAGATGATGATTGACACCAAGCCGATACCGCTGGGTGTCACCATATGAAAAGAGACGGCCCTGCAACATTTTATCGGGAGAAAATCCAATTCCTGGCACAATATTGGCCGGATTAAATGCAGATTGTTCAACTTCGGCAAAATAATTTTCAGGATTCCGGTTTAATTCAAGCACACCCACATCAATCAGTGGATAATCCCCATGGGGCCAGACTTTAGTGAGGTCAAATGGATTAAAGGGAAATTTTGATGCATCCATTTCCGGTACGACCTGGATTTTCAAATCCCATTTTGGGAAATCACCCTTGTCAATGCTCTCTAAAAGATCGCGCTGGTTGCTTTCCCGGTCTTTTGCCACAATGGCCTCAGCTTCCGCATCGGTCAGGTTCTTGATTCCCTGTTGCGTTTTAAAATGAAATTTTACCCAGAATCTTTCATTGTTCGCATTAATCAAGCTATAAGTATGGCTGCCATAGGCGTTCATATGACGATATGACAGGGGGATTCCTCTTTCACTCATGGTGATGGTTACCTGGTGAAGCGATTCCGGAAGAGAAGTCCAGAAATCCCAGTTGTTTCGTGCGCTCCTCATATTTGTCCTGGGGTCCCGCTTTACCGCATGATTGAGATCAGGGAACTTTTTGGGATCTTTTAAGAAGAATACAGGTGTATTGTTTCCAACCAGGTCCCAGTTTCCTTGTTCAGTGTAAAACTTCATGGCAACCCCGCGAATGTCCCTTTCTGCATCTGCGGCACCCCGCTCTCCGGCCACAGTGGAAAACCGAAGGAACATCTCTGTTTTTCCCCCGATTTCAGAAAAAATATTTGCCTTGGTGTATTTTGTAATATCGTGTGTCACAGTAAAGGTTCCATAGGCCCCGGACCCCTTGGCATGCATACGGCGCTCTGGAATTACTTCCCGGTCAAAATGAGCCATTTTCTCTAAGAACCAGGCGTCCTGCAATAATTGAGGCCCTCGAGGTCCGGCAGTCATTACATTTTGATTATCAGAGACGGGTGCTCCGGCATTGTTAGTTAATTTTTTCTTTTCAGACATAAAAACCTCCCTTTTATAATTTTTTGGATATTAAGTCTTATTTAATAATGGTTGTCAATAAATGACAAAAAAATATATCTACATTATTTCTATACACAGTGGCAAGACTCATTGTAGGAAAATCCAGTTTTATTTTTTCATAAATATCTTCTACACGGGGATGTCCCTCACTTTTGGTTAAGATTTTAACAATAGCTATTCGCTGAGGCGTTATCTTATGATGATTTACTCTTAACTGTTGTATAATTGTTTCAAATCTTTTTTTATGATCGAACAATTGAGTCTCTGTTTTTAAGTAATAATTATTATTAGTTAGCATTTGTTTTTTTTGACGTTAACCTCTTCTGTGTTACTTTTAAGCTTTAAATCTAAAATACAATTTTTTATATCGGTTTTACGTAAATTAAAGGGCTTACATATGATATCATTAGTGACAAGTCATTTTCAAGCATTGGGTGACTATTTCTTTCACCAGTCCGGGTTTTTAAAAATTTATCAAGACACCAGATATGGTATAAACAAATCTTTCAGTCTTTAATGTGAAATTTATCTATATGGGATAAGGCATGGTGGAATGAATCAAAATTCCATTACGGTATATCTTTGGAGATAAAAGGAAGGGGATATCCATTCTGCTATGGTGCGGACTTTGTCTATTATGGTTTTCCCAACCCTTGGATTTAAAAACCCAAGGCTATTATTAATAATCTTGGGTTTTCTGTATTATTGTCCGATACGATATCTTGTGTTTTTTTTAATGGCTGTCTGTTTAGTGAATGCTGTCAATTTTGGGGATGCTCCTGGAATAAACAATTATGCTTCTTTCAATACTTTCACGGACATTTTTTCAACAAGATTTTTTGTTTTTTCTCTATATCCAAGCATATGTGGAGTTGATAGATGTGCCAGCAAATCCTCCAGGCTATCCCATTTTTCGATAATTGTGACAACATTATTATTTAATTCCTGAGGAGGTAATCCTGTGGGCACGTCAACCGTTGGCACATACTCTATACATCCCTTCTCTTCAAGGACATTTGGAATATTAGATTTAAAAATTTCAATAAATTCTGACAATTGCCCTTCGTTAATTCGTATTGATGCAATCACGTTTATCATTTTTAAAATCCTTCTTTTTGAAATTATCAGTACAGTTTGCCTATAGTCTCTTCCACTGCCTTTACTATGGACCCACCTTCGAGCAATTGCTTTACTTTGGCAATATCAGTGGATAAAAGCCTGTCTTCTTTCATGTAATCTACTTTGGTTCTGATAATTTCATAGGCTGCAAGAGTTCCATCCCCGGCCTTCATATTTGTAAAAAGATCAATTGCCTGGGCTGCACACAATAATTCAATGGCAATGACTTCTTCTGTATTTGCCACAATATCGCGGCATTTTCTTGCAGCATAGGCTCCCATGGAAACATGATCTTCTTTATTGGCTGAAGTTGGAATGGAATCCACCGAGGCTGGATGGGACAAAACTTTATTTTCAGAAACAAGCGATGCTGCTACATACTGTGCGATCATGAATCCGGAATTTAATCCCCCATCTTTTATAAGAAATGCAGGCAGTCCTGAAAGTTGTGGATTTACAAGCCTTTCCACCCGTCTTTCCGAAATATTGGCAAGTTCTGCAATGGCAATACTTAAAAAATCACAGGCAAGGGCAAGGGGTTGACCATGGAAATTACCACCGGAAAGAAACTCTTGAGATTCAGGAAAAATCAGTGGATTTTCAGTGGATGAATTCATTTCAATTTTTATCACATTATCAACATAGGCAAAAGTATCCCAGGAAGCTCCATGAACCTGGGGAGAGCACCTTAAGCTATAAGCATCCTGCACCTTTGAACAATCTTTATGTGAAGAGATAATCTCTGAGTTTTCTGTAATTCTGAACATATTGTTTGCTGCCTTGATCTGGCCTTTATGGGGTCTTACAGCATGAATCCTCGGATCAAATGCGCTTCTTGTACCCATAAGAGTTTCAAGACTCATACTTGCTGCAATGTCTGCATGTTTGCAAAGGTTTAAAGCATCGTTAAGGGCAAGGCACCCATGGGCAATCATGAACTGAGTTCCATTAATAAGGGCAAGCCCTTCACCTGCTTCAAGCACAAGGGGCTTGATGGTTTTTTTTCTTAGAGCCCTGGCTCCACTCATTCTCTGGCCTTCAACAAAGGCTTCTCCCTCACCAATCAGAACAAGGGCAAGATGTGCCATGGGAACAAGATCTCCACTTGCCCCGACTGACCCTTGTTCAGGCACCACAGGTACAATACCTGCATTTAAAATCTGAGAAAGTTTTTCAATGGTTTCCAGTCTTAACCCGGAATTACCCCGGCAAAAATCATTTATTCTCAAAGCGATCATTGCCCTTACAACATCTTCATCTGCAGTTTTCCCCATTCCTGCGGCATGGCTGAACAATATCTTTTTTTGAAGTTTTTTTGTATCACTGCCTGATATTGTTACATTGGACAAAGCTCCAAAACCCGTAGTAACACCGTAAATTCTCTCTCCATCTTTTACCCATTTATCAACAAGGTTCCTGGATTTGGTAATTTTTGGTTCTGATTCTTTAGATATTTTAATCCCGGCATTTTTTCTTGCAATAGAGATAAGATCGTCAAGCAGAAGGTCTTGTCCATTAACAATGATTTTATCTTTCATCTTTGCAACCTCTTATTATTTGCCCCTTAGAGCAGAAATTAGCACTTACAATTATAAATTCAATTTCTTGTTTCAAGAATATCTAAAACTTTTTTGCACCGATTTGTACCATTCAAATTTATATTTTCTGCAAGTTTTACTATACTCTTTTTAAACTTTTCATCTTGAATTCCCTGCATATTGATCATGACATTTTTATAGGCACCCCAGATACCTGTTTCCAATGCTTTTGCTCCAACTTCAATATCTGATTTTGATGCGATATTGCCATATTTGGCAACTTGAATCATTGCATCCCAGGCTCTATCAGCAATTTTCATGGTTGACAGAGGAATCTCAATGGCCTTTTTCAAACCTTGCTGCATCTTCCTGTCTCTAAATTTCTTGGCTTCCAAATTCTCTTTTGGAAGACCAAGGGCTTTGACATAATCTTTAAAAGCATTGGTATCAGCATCGATCATTGGAATAAGGGCATTGGCAGCATCATGAAGAACCGGGATTATTTTACGCATTTTTTTATCAACATCTTCAAATTTGCGTACACCGAGAGTAAGCTTTGCAGCCATGGAACCAAGGCCTGCACCCATGGCTGCAATAGCAGCTGAGGCAGAACCTCCGCCCGGTGCTGAACTCCTTGACGTTATCTCTTCTATAAATTGTCTGACACTTAAAGAAGCAAGAGGTTCTTTTTTCTCCTTGGCAATAATATATTCAATGATTTTTTCCTTTGGATTAAATTGAGCAACAGAGTTCAGGCCGAGACGTTCAATGGCAAGCCGTATTTTCTGATCCTCTTCAAGAACAAAAAGATTCTCATTTTTAATATAATATTCGGCTGCCATGAGTATGGCATCCAAGGGGATTATGCCCACAATTTCAGAACCTGTAACAGCAATATTGAGTTTTTTTGCCTCTTTTTTCACCTCTTCAAAAAGCACATGCAAAGGAGTTATTTTATAATTGTTCAAGTTTACAGTAACCTGGGCAAGATTATAATCATCCACATACCATCCCATACCTTTGACATCTTTTAATTTTCCGGGATCATCTTCTCCCCTGCCCGCCTCTCTGAGATTCAAGGCAATCCTGTGCGCCTGATTTGGAGTGGATAAAAGATTTACATTGTAAGCAATTAAAAATGATCGTGCACCTGTGACGGTTGCTCCCCATTCAGGAATAAATCGGGCAGGTCCAAAATCCGGTTTCCACTCTTTAGTGCAGATTCTTTTCTTTAAACCTTCGTATTGCCCTTCCCTGATCTGGGGAAGCTTTTTTCTGTAATCAAGACTTGCAGATTCTTCATAAAAATAAATTGGAATATCAAGTTCATCAGCTGCCCGCCTGCCAAACTCCTTGGAAATCTCTACACACTCTTCCATGGTCACATTGGAAACAGGAATAAAGGGACATACATCCATAGCTCCCATGCGGTGGTGTGAACCTTTATGGGTTGTCATATCAATTTTTTCTTTTGCAACTCTTGCTGAATTTAAAGCACCTTCCACGACTGCTTCAGGCGAACCCACAAAGGTATAGACTGTTCTATTTGTAGACTTTCCCGGATCAACGTCAAGAAGACGGCAGCCATTGGTTTGATCAATCGCATCTGCAATGGCTTTTATAGTTGTTTTGTTTTTGCCTTCACTGAAATTGGGTACACACTCAATTATTTTTTCCATTTTAAAATTTCCTTTACTTAATTCATCATTGCAAACCCATGTCCTGGAGAAAAATTACCAACAAGTTTGTATCTTGAACCCGGTGAAACAATAATACTGTAGGTTGCAATCATATCAAAGGACCATGTACGCCTTTTAAGTGATAAACAGGGTTCTTCTGAATTGATTTTTAATAGTTTTTGAATTTTGGCATTACAATTTGCAGCCTCAATAATATGTTCAGCTTCTTGAACAGGTGCAACTTTGAGAAGATAATCACTTGGTGTAATCTTTTTATAATCCTGGTCAAGATATTGAGGGGCTACTTTAGGATTGATAAAGCGTTCCGAATACTGGATTGGCAACCCTCTGTCGCTGTGTACAACAATTGAATGAAAAATATTGTCATTGGCTTTAAGATCCATCTTCTGTGCAATTTGAAGGTTTATCTTCTCTTTTACCAGAAGCAGAATCTGTGAAGAATGTACTCCGCCCCACCCTGCAATCTCCGTTGCAATGCTTTTAATTTCAAGCAAAGCCGCCTCTGGTTTTGGTTTTGCTACAAAACTGCCAACACCCTGAACTCTGATAATCCTACCCTCTTCGCTGAGTTCTTTTAAAGCACGGTTTGCTGTCATTCGTGAAACATTAAACGTTTTCGCAAGTTTTGTTTCAGAAAGAATTTTGTCATCGGGTTTTATTTTTCCTGAATCAATTTCTTCTACAATACTTTTTTTAATTTTTGCATATAAAGTATATGGTTGATTTAACATATCCACCTATCTTCCTGATTATTTGTTGTTGTAGAAAAACCATTAGTGAGTTTGTTTTTTTCATGGTTTGTGTGTAGCCTTGGGTCAATATTTACCCTTCAAGGTATTGTGTGGCAATAATTCATATCAGTCACATAACGGTTAAAAAAGACTTGACATCATATCTATACTTGTATAGACAAGTAGTATCTAATTTAAAAACAATTGTCAACCATATAAGGAGGAAAAATTTTGAATAATAGAGAAAAAATATTACAAGAACTTAATATCGGCTGTGGTGTTGCCCGCCCTGTCAGGGCACCGAGAGGCACACAGCTTCACTGCAAGGGCTGGCATCAGGAAGCAGCTTTGCGTATGCTCTGCAACAATCTTGATCCTGATAACGGAGAAAATCCAGATGAACTTATTGTCTATGGAGGGCTTGGCAAGGCAGCAAGAAACTGGGAATGTTTTGATGCCATTGTAAGAACCCTTCTGGACCTTGAAAACAATGAAACCATGCTGATCCAGTCAGGAAAACCTGTTGGAGTATTAAAAACCCATGAACATGCTCCACGAGTCCTAATTGCCAATGCCAATATTGTCCCGAAATGGGCAAACTGGGATTATTTTCATGAACTTGATAAACTGGGTTTAATCATGTACGGTCAGATGACAGCTGGTTCCTGGATTTATATCGGTACCCAGGGAATCCTGCAGGGCACATATGAAACATTTACAGCTCTCGGCCAAAAACATTATAATTCTGATCTTACCGGAAAAATTATTGTAACAGCAGGACTTGGAGGTATGGGCGGCGCCCAGCCCCTTTCCGTCACCATGGCAAATGGCATTGCAATATGTATTGAAATAGACAAATCCCGCATAAAAAAAAGACTTGAAAAACGATATCTTGATGTTGAAGCACCAAACCTTGATGAAGCAATTTCAATGGCGCAAAACGCTTCAAAAAAAGGAAAAGCAATTTCCATCGGGCTTTGTGCAAATGTAGTTGATATCCTTCCTGAAATGATTGGAAAAAACTTTATTCCCGATGTTATCACTGACCAGACCAGTGCCCATGATGAACTCAACGGCTATTTTCCCCAGGGATTATCCTTTGATGAAGCATTAAAGCTTAGAAAAACAGATCCTGAAAAATATAAAACCATGGCATTAAACTCCATGGCAGATCATGTAAGAGCAATCCTTGAAATGCAGAAAAAAGGCGCCATTGCCTTTGATTACGGCAATAATCTAAGGGCCCAGGCAATGACACAGGGGGTTGATAATGCCATGGATTATCCCGGCTTTGTTCCTGCCTATATAAGGGAGCTTTTCTGCCGGGGAGAAGGCCCTTTTAGATGGGCTGCCCTTTCAGGCGACCCTGAAGATATAAAAACAACTGATCGAGAACTTATCAAACTTTTCCCTGAAAAAGCAAAAATGATCCAGTGGCTGAAAATGGCAGAAGAAAAAATAGAGCATATGGGACTTCCCTCAAGAATATGCTGGCTTGGATATGGAGAGAGGCAAAAGGCTGGAAAACTTTTTAATGATCTTGTAAGGGATGGTAAGGTAAAAGCTCCCATTGTTATTGGCAGGGATCATCTGGACTGCGGATCTGTTGCTTCTCCCTACAGGGAAACAGAAGCCATGAAAGATGGATCAGATGCTGTGGCAGACTGGGCATTATTAAACTGCATGACAAATGTTGCTTCAGGTGCGACTTGGGTTTCCTTCCATGACGGCGGCGGCGTTGGAATTGGATATGCTCTCCATGCAGGCCAGGTCACAGTGGCAGACGGCACAAAAGAAGCTGAAAAAAGGGTTATCACAGTTCTTCAAAATGACCCTGGAACAGGTATTATACGCCATGCAGATGCAGGTTATGAAACTGCAATTGATGTTGCCAATAAAAAAGGTGTTAAGCTTCCCATGATCAATATGTTTCAAGAGACTTAAGAAAAAAATGCAAAATTTATTCCCAGAAAAAATTGATACTCTTTTTATAAACTGCAATATTGCAACCATGGCAGACAATGGTATTTCCATTAATAAAAATGGAGCTCTTGCTGTGACAGGAGAAATTATTTCATGGGTTGGCAAAGAAAAAAATCTGCCTGATAATTTTAAAATCAAATGCAAAAAAAACATTGACTGTAAAAACAGATGGATTCTGCCCGGCTTTGTTGACTGTCACACTCATCTTGTCTATGGAGGATCACGATCCAATGAATTTGAAATGAGACTTAAAGGCACAAGTTACGAAGAGATCTCAAAGCAGGGAGGAGGTATATTTTCCACGGTTAATGCAAGTCGCAATGCTTCAAAAGAGAGCCTTTTTACATCTGCATCAAAAAGGGTCAAGACTCTATTAAAACAAGGCATCACAACCCTTGAAATTAAATCGGGATACGGGCTGAATCTTGAATCAGAATTAAAAATTCTTGAGGTAATAAAACAGTTGGACAAAAAATTCCCTCTGCACATTGAAGCAACATTTCTCGGAGCACATGCGCTTCCAATAGAATTCAAAGGCAATCCAGATGAATATATTGATCTTGTTACCCATACAATGCTGCCAGAAGTTAAAATCCAGGGGATTGCAACAGCTGTGGATGTATTTTGTGAAACAATCGGTTTCTCCCTTGATCAAACCAAAAAAGTATTTCAAAAAGCAAAAGAGCTTGGATTTAATATAAAACTTCATGCAGAGCAGTTATCTGATTCCAATGGTGCCGGTCTTGCTTCGGAATTTAATGCTTTGTCCTGTGATCATCTTGAATATCTGAGCCTGTCAGGTGCAAAAAAAATGGCTCAACACAATGTTATTGCAGTTCTTTTACCCGGAGCATTCTATTACCTGAAAGAGACCCGGAAACCACCTGTTGACATATTCAGGAAGCTTAAAATCCCCATGGCAGTATCAACTGACCTCAATCCAGGGACAAGCCCTGTTCACTCCATGACACTCATTCTTAATATGGCCTGCATGCTCTTTGACATGACCTGTGAAGAGGCATTGCTGGGAGCAAGCATAAATGGTGCAAAAGCCCTGGGGCTTGGAAACACAAAGGGAAGTATTGAAAAGGGCAAAGATGCTGATCTTGTGGTTTGGGATATTGATACACCTGCTGATCTTTGCTATCTTGCAGGATTTAATCCTGTCGAGATGGTAATGATAAAAGGGGATAAAATCAATTTTTGATTTTGAGGATTATCATTTTCATATTCCGTGGCAATTGGGCAAAAGGGGACTTTATTCAAAGGTCTCACGGAATTATTTCTCCAACACTACTTTAACATCAAGGGCGATCCATTCGCCTTTGGAGAACACTATGGGATTGATATCAAGCTGGCTTAATTCATCACCAATATCATGGGCAAGTTTTGAAACTTGAGAAATTGTCCTGGCTAATTTTTTCTTATCAAGAACTATCCCTCTGAAATTCTCAAATATAGGGGATATAACAAGTTCATCAATCATATCCATGGCCTCGTTTACTGAGCAGGGAGCAAGCCGAAAAGAGGTGTCCTTATAAATTTCCGTGAGAACTCCACCTGCGCCCACCATGATGGCATGACCGAGTGCTGGATCTTTTATAATCCCGATAATAAATTCAGGACCCATAAAATCAGTTTGATTTTCAACAAGGATATCTTTATCAGGAAAACGGCTTTGCATTGTCTTAAAGTTATTTTTTACACTCTCTTTGTCAATGTTCAATAAAACACCCTGCATCTCTGTCTTATGCAGGATATCAGAAGAGCACACTTTTAATACATAGGGAGGAGAGAGTTTTTCACTGTCAAGTTTTCCAATATTAAATGTTTCCTCGGGAGCAAATCTTTTACCATATGGTGTCTTGATTGAATAAATATTTACAAGTTTCTTGGCATCAAATTCATCCGGTTTTTTTTCAATTGAATCTTTTTTACTGGCAAGGCTGTCAAACCATATTCTTATATTATCTTTCACTTTTTTATATCTCCAACCCAAGCCGTTTTTTTATCTTTGTTCTCTCCACAAGAAACCTTGCAGCTCTAACAGCTCTGCCAACAGAAGGGTATGCTGCAACTCCTGCATAGTACAGATTTTTTATGCTGTTATCTGTAAAAGGTCCGTACTTTGTAAAGACAATCACAGGTTTATCAGATTTTTTAATTTTTTGGGCAATAATATCAATAAGATTTTCTGTAATTCCAGGGGGAGCAAAAAAAGCAATGCAGATGATAATATCCACGCCACTATCTTCAATCAGGGCATCAAGACTTAAAGAGAACATCATATCATCTGCACTTGCAGTGATATCAACCGGGTTCTCACAGGCTGTGAAGGAGAATGTAGCATCTTTTATATTTTTTTTGGTGTTTTCAGAAAGCATTGCCATTGTTAAGGCTGCCCGCTTATCTTCTTTCTCAATAAAATCAGTACACATGACACCGTATCCGCCTGCTGCCGTCAGAACCGCAACCCGGTTTCCAGGTGCTCCTGGCAGCATGGAAAGAACTTTGGTGGCATCGCAGAATTCTTCATCATCAAAAACCCTCTGAATCCCAAATTGTCTAAATGCTCCATTAATAACATTATCAGAACCTGCAAGTTTTCCTGTATGGGAGCTTACCGCACTGACAGCAGTCTTGGTTCTTCCGGCTTTTAAAACCACTACTGGTTTTTCTTTTGAAACCGCTTTTGCAAGTTGTAAAAAGTCTCTGCCCCTTTCAATATTTTCAAGGTAAAAGCCAAGACAATTGGTCTTTTCATCCCTTGCAAAATAGTGAAGAAAATCAATTTCATCAAGGTCGCATTTATTACCAAGACCCACAAAGGCTCTCATTCCAAAACCTGTATTAGCTGCATATCCAAGTGCTTCAACACCAACAGAACCGCTTTGAACGATACAGGCAACCCTGCCATTTCTATCCAGCGCTTTATCTCCGTGTTCAACAAAAATAGTATCAATATTTTCATCCGGCAAAAAAATCCCAAGGGAATTGGGTCCAAGAATATTGATATTATGCTCTGCTGCAAGCTCTTTTAATCTGTTTTCCAGTTCAATACCAACATCTCCAACCTCGGCAAACCCGCCTGCAACAATAATATAATTCTGTATATTTTTTTTAATACAGCTTTCTACAGATTGAATTGAGGCTTTTGCAGAAATCGTAATTATTGCAAGATCAATATCATCGGGCAGAGAGCTGATATCAGAATTTACTTTATGGCCTTCAATTACAGTCTCTTTAGGATTTACCGGAAACAGGCGCCGCCTTGAGCCCAATAATCTTCTAAAGACAATTCCCCCGACTTTTTCCTTGGAGTTTGATGCTCCTATGACAGCAATTTTTTTAGGATCAAGCAGGTTTTGTAATGACTCAATTTTATCCATAAATTTTATCACACCTTTTACATGAATTGACTCTTTTTATAATTCCCCCAATATTTATAGTCAATATATAATTATTGGGTTTGTTCACAGAATGATGTCACAAATCAATGAGAAACAATGATTCCGCAAGCCAAAGGAAGAGTATTGCAGGATGTACAGTTCTATTTTTTTCTGCATAGTGTTTGGCCTTCCAGGAGAAAAATTGCGGCTTAAACCATTAATCCCCTTTATTCTATATCTCTTAAGCCAATCCCTGATAAGGACTTAAACTGAATCCAGTATTAAATCTTTTAAAATACGATTTGCATTGATCCATAATCTATTGTATTGTGATTTTATTGAATAGTCTGAAATATCTCAAGTATTTTTGTTTTCTCCTATTGTAATCAATACTCTTTTGAGCGCAGCAACCTGAATTCAGGCATAAAAACACAATTTTCATTTGTTTATTATGTTTTATATCAGCCCCAAAAGAATTAATACAATATGAAAATATTATTATTTAATAAAAAGAATCCAAATTCACAGGAGAGCTTTGAATCTAAGAAAAGAACTCCAGAACTATAGAACATTATAAATCAGGAGGTGGGAAATTGAGTATTAAAAAACAATTTTTAAAAACCCGTCAGATATGTAAGGTAGCATTCAGGCTTTCTAAAGAAGAATCCAGGGATGCAAAACAGATTTTTCTTGTTGGTGATTTCAATAATTGGAATGAAAACGAACTAGCCATGAAACCCCTGAAAAAGGGAGGCTTTGTTGCAAATCTTGATCTTGAATCCGGCAGAGAATATCAATTCAGATATTTTTTTGACAAGCTTGTCTGGGGCAATGATCCTGATGCAGATAATTATGTTCACTCCTCATTTGGTAATTGTGATAATTCACTTATAAGTTTATAATCAAAACCCTCATGGAAATCATTAATAGAGATGTGAACCGGCAAAAGCCCTATATTCAACCCTGCAATTAATAATTATGGAAAATAAATCATGCATGATGGCCAGACACACGATAAAAAAGAGTTAAATTCTGTATCTGAAGCAGAAAAATTAAAGCAGGATATTTATCATAATATTCGATTCAATCTTGGACTTGATCCCGAAGAGATGAATCGCTATGAATGTTATATGGGGCTTGCATACAGTGTAAAGGACAGGTTGATATCTCAATGGATCAAAACCCAGAAAGCCTGTAAAGACACTTTGTCAAAAAGGGTGTTTTATCTTTCCCTTGAATTCCTGCCCGGAAGATTTCTAAAAAATTATCTGATTTCCCTTGGTATAGAAGATCTTGCTGAAAATGTCTTAAACAATCTTGGATTTGATCTTGATTCCCTCGAAGAGGAGGAGTGGGATCCAGGCCTTGGTAATGGGGGGCTTGGTCGTCTTGCATCGTGTTATATGGATTCCATTGCAAGTCTGAGACTGCCAGGATATGGGTATGGAATCCACTATGATTTTGGTACGTTTTATCAAATTCTGGAAAATGGCTACCAGAAGGAGAGAAGTGATAACTGGATGCGAAAGGGTAATCCTTGGGAAATTATCAGATTTGAGAATGTGTATAAAATTAAATTTTACGGCAGATCTGAGCCCTATACTGATATCCATGGCAATAGCAGATCTCGCTGGGTAGACACACGAGATGTCATGGCAAGGGCATGTGATATTATGGTACCTGGTATTGGTGATGATTTTGTTACCAATATGCGTTTATGGACTGCCACATCAAGCAGGAACCTTGATCTTGAATTTTTCAACCGCGGCGATTATATGGGTGCAGTAGAAGCAAAGGTTATTACTGAATCCATATCCAAAGTACTCTATCCAAGTGATGAAAAAGAGGCGGGCAGGGAACTTCGTCTTAAACAACAATACTTTTTTGTCTGTGCCACATTGCAGGATATCATCACACAATACCAAAGAGATCATCAATCTTTTGATGGATTTTCCAGCTGGGCTGCAATTCAACTCAATGATACTCATCCCTCCATTGCCATACCTGAACTTATGCGTCTTTTCGTGGATGAACATGGATTAATCTGGGATAAGGCGTGGGCAATTTGCGAAAAAACCTTTGCCTATACAAATCATACGGTACTGCCCGAAGCTATTGAAACATGGCCTGTTGCACTTTTAAGCAGACTTTTACCAAGACATCTTGAAATCATTTATGAAATAAACAAGCGTTTTATTGATTATCTGAAAACACAATGCCCTGATGAACCTGAATTAATATCCAAACTCTCAATTATCCAGGAAGGTGATGTGCAGAAAATCCGTATGGCGCATCTTGCCATAGCTGGCTGTCACTCCGTTAATGGAGTTGCTGCATTGCATTCTAAGATTTTAAAAACATCTTTGTTTAAAGATTTTAACCGGATTTATCCTGGAAAAATAAAAAATATAACCAATGGAATTACTCCAAGAAGATGGCTCTACCAGTCCAACCCTGGGCTTTCCAAGCTTATCACCTCAGTTATTGGTCCTGACTGGATATCTGATTTATCACTTTTAAAAAAACTTGTCCCCCTTGCCGAAGATGCAGCATTTCAGTCTCAATGGCAAAAAGTCAAGCTTGCAAACAAAAAACGACTGACAAGATATGCGTTAAGAAAGACAGGATTGGGCATCAACCCTGATACTCTTTTTGATATCCATGCCAAGAGAATGCATGAATACAAACGCCAGCTTTTAAATATTCTTCATATTATACATCTTTATAATTGCATGAATAAAGATGAAGACACAGATGATATCAGACGTAGCTTTTTCTTTGCCGGCAAGGCAGCGCCTGCCTATTTTCTGGCAAAACTGATCATTAAACTTATTACCTCGGTATCCCAGGCTATTAACCAGAACCCTGAAACCCGTGGTAAACTCAGTATTACTTTCCTTCCTAATTACTGCATTTCCCAGGCAGAAAAACTCATTCCTGCGGCTGATGTTTCAGAACAGATTTCCACTGCCGGACTTGAAGCTTCTGGAACAGGCAATATGAAATTTGCATTAAACGGAGCATTAACCCTTGGTACACTTGATGGTGCAAATGTTGAAATCATGGAAGAAGTTGGAAAAGAAAATATTTTTATTTTCGGGCTTAAAGCAGATGAGATAGTTGAAAAAAGGCAGAGCGGATATAATCCCAGGCAGTATTATGAATCAAACTCCGAGCTCAAAGAGGCAATTGATATGATAGATTCAGGATATTTTTCTCCGGGAGAACCGCAATTATTCAAACCTCTTATCATGTCTCTGCTTGATCAGGGCGACTACTATTTTGTACTTGCTGATTTTGCAGATTATGTTAATGCACAAAGAAAAGTTGCGCAGACATACAGTGATAAAAAACTATGGACAAAAATGTCAATTTTAAACACAGCCAATATGGGTAAATTTTCATCTGACAGGTCAGTTATGGAATATGCTGACAATATATGGGACTTAAGTCCGCTTCTGGAGTGATATTAAATTTCAGCATTCAAAATTTCAAATATTTTGGTTATTATTTAAGGGTGCTAATTACTGCATTCTTATTGACACAACGCAAGGTATGATTATTAATTATTTAGAAACAGCAAATATTAAATTTGAAAATAGATAGCTGCAACAACTTTCTGTATGATCAAATTTTATATTTTACAACTTATATTTAAAAGGGAAGATAAAATGTGTGAATCTAATGTATATCTCAAAAAAGATAATAATAAAGAACTTATTATGGAAAATGTGGCAGCAATAACTCCTGTTGATGAAAAAACTTTTCTTTTAAAGGGTTTGCTGGGAGAAAGCATGGAAGTTAAAGCCATTATTGAAGATATTAATCTTATGGAGCACAAAATCACTTTAAAAACTTTGTAATGAGTAAGTTCTCAGATTATCTTGAGGCCATTTCTGAAATTAATGATTTGGGAAATGGCCTGCACCATGATTTGCTAAAAGAATTACCATCAAGTTCTGCAAACTCTTCCAAAGTTCAGTGGCTGTTCCATAGCGGAATGCTTTTTTCAAGCAGTGATAAATGGTGGGGGGATTTTGGCTGTCGCCTTTCTGCACATGAAGGCATTGATATTACATTTTACAGAACAGATCAAAATAAGATCTTCTGTTTTGATGATTCCATCAAAGTTCCTGCCATGGATGATGGAATTATTTTAAATATCTGTGATGATTTTCTGGCCAAAACTCTTGTGATAAAATGTAAAGATGTTACATCTTCTGACAGGCAGATTCTTTTTGCATATGCACATATCTCTCCTGAAAAAAATTTAAAACCGGGTTACAATATCAAAAAGAATGACGTAATTGCGAGAGTGTGCAATACATACAAAAATCCACAATTACCTTGCCATCTACACTGTTCCTGTTTTGAAGTCCCCAAAAATCTCCAGCCTGAACATCTAAGCTGGAAACTGTTTTCACAAAGCACTGATATTAACCTGATCAATCCAGTATTTATCTAATATTTGTAATGGGAAGACTTGATGTCTTTAAAATGAAAATCATTCCAGATCTCCCACAGTTTTAATCACAGATTTTCTGATAATTATTTGACTATTCAAAATCAGCTTAGTACTTTCAAATAATGCAGCATTTTTTTAACGAATAATGAGTTTGTAAATTTTTTGATAATCTATATAAAAAGGTGTAATTATGGAAAAACCTGGGGCTGATATTCATGCTGAGGATATAGTTGATATGGCTCAACTTAATGTTTATTTAGAAGATCCGGACATTACTGAAATTATGGTCATCAGCAAGGATGAGACCTATATTGAAAAAAAGGGTAAACTGACATTAACCGACACCAAGTTTCAATTTGACAGTGAAATCATGGAACTATGCCAGCGGATTGTCAAGCCGATCGGAAGACGTATAGATGAAAGTTCACCATATGTGGATGCCCGATTGCCTGATGGTTCCAGAGTACATATCATCATACCACCTCTTGCCTTAAAAGGCCCCACAATCACAATCCGTAAGTTTTCAAAAGAAAAATTAACACCCCAGGATTTAATCAAATTTGGATCTGCTGATCAAAAAATGCTTCTATTTTTGGAATGGTGCGTGCTTGTGAGGAAAAATATCATCATTTCAGGAGGAACAGGATCAGGCAAAACAACACTTCTTAATATAGTTTCAAGTTATATCCCAAAGGATGAACGAATTATAACAGTTGAGGATTCTGCCGAACTGCAGCTCCAGCAACCCCATTGGGTCAAACTGGAATCACGCCCGCCTGACACTGAAAACAAGGGTGAAGTATTGATCCGTGATCTGGTAAAATGTTGTCTTAGAATGCGGCCTGACAGAATAGTAGTGGGCGAATGCCGCAGCGGAGAGGCCTTAGATATGCTACAGGCAATGAATACCGGGCATGATGGATCGCTTACCACTGTTCACAGCAATTCACCCAGGGATTGTGTCCGAAGACTGGAAACACTTTGTTTGATGGCTGGAATGGATTTACCTGCAAAAGCCATAAAAGAACAGCTTGCCGGAGCAGTGGATCTGATAGTTCAGCAGGCCAGATTATCAGATGGCAGCAGAAAAATTATAAGTATTGCTGAGATTACCGGTATGGAAGGAGAGATCATAACACTTCAGGATCTGTTTGTTTTTAAAAGGTCCGGCATTGACAGTGACGGCAAGGTTATGGGTACTTTTTCATCAACAGGGATTGTTCCATCATTTACAGATGAATTAAAAGCCAAAGGAATTAAAATTGATCACTCCATATTCATGCCCGAGTATTAAAATGAAAATTGTAAACTATTAATTCCTTTTTCAATGATCAAAATGCAAGTAACATATTCTTTGTTTGATCTGTTAAAGAAGATATTTGTCCAGATATTATTATCCTTGAAAGAGCATTTTGCCTTTTTATGTTTAATATTATTATATGTCACAATGTTTTTTTTTATTGGATATTTTTTCAATACAATGGATCGAATTTCTTTGAACCTGTATTACATTGACCTGTTGCAGAATCTAACCCTTTTTTTGATTCTATTTTTTATTTGCCACTCCCTTTATGTTATGGTCATGATCAGACCTGCCCATTTGTTTAGCTATTTAATACAGGAGTGGAAGAGTGACATTCTTCAGCCCAGACGAATAATAAATGGATTACTCATTTTTTTATTGATGCCCATCTACATGTCTGCATTCTCATCACTTAAGGTTAATATCCCCTTGATAAATCCTTTTCTCTGGGATCATATTTTTGTAGATATAGATAACCTTATCCATTTTGGTCTGCCGCCATGGAAGATTCTGCAACCTTTGCTGGGATATCCCTTTATTACCAATGGGATTAATTTTTTTTATCATCTCTGGTTTATTATTATGTATGGAATTTTATTCTGGCAGGCATTCAGCTTGAAAAATCCACAATTGCGAATGCAGTATCTTCTGAGTTTTTTGCTCTTGTGGATGGTGCTGGGTTCAATTATGGCCATTACCTTTGCGTCTGTAGGACCGTGTTATTATGGCCGGATATTTAATGTATCCGATCCTTTTCAACACTTAATGCAATATTTATGGTCAGTTAAAGAAGAATACCCTTTATGGGCTTTAGATGTTCAGGAAATATTGTGGAAAGATTATAATCTTGGGAACCTTGACAAGGGTCGAGGTATCTCAGCAATGCCCAGTCTGCATGTTGCAACTTCTGTTTTATTTGGATTGCTTGGCTGGAAGACCAATAAGATCCTCGGGATATTATTGACTTTTTTTGCCAGTGTCGTTTTAATTGGATCTGTACATCTTGGCTGGCACTATGCCATTGATGGTTATGTCGCTGTTTTTTGTACGATTCTCATCTGGAAATTTGCAGGATATTTTGTTCAATGCCAGTCTAAAAAAGATTGGTTTCAATAGCTCTGAACGCTGATTTCAACTTTTTATTTTTCCATACTTTTATTGACAAAAAACAAGTCTATTCTATATGTTTCTGATAATTGTAGTATGTTTAATTTTCCTGTCATTCATAGTAGGATGGGAAAAGCTTATAATGTCTGTCGGGAAAATCCGGTTTTTTCTGTGTATAGGCTGAAGCCAAGATTATCGTTACCTTGTTAACAGGATATTCAACCTGAATCAAATGATAGCCGGATTGCAGTTTCATAATCTTTTTGGCTGAGCTGCCATCAATAAAAACCTTGGAAATATCACCGCACAGAACAGCATATTGAGTATTTGTAAGCAAATTTATACTTTTTTTGGTAACTTTCCGGCTAAAAGTTATCTGTTTCCCCACCACCCAGATGTTAGCCCAATCGTGAATAAAATTCTCTGAGATATACTCTCTTTCATCAACACTGAATTTATCATATCTGTAATTATGGATAAAAATCTTGGGTTCTGTTCTCTCAATCCATCTTAGTACATCCTCATACTGACCGGTCTGTCTTCTCGCATGCCAGCGGCTGGTCATGCTGTAAGGCGTTGCTTTTTTCCGGCTAACCACCATCCCCACGCCATCAAGTACTGCATCATCGACGGTTGTAAGACTCTCCACCCTGCTAATGACTACTTTTTGTATTGCTGTTTTTTCCCTGTTTTCCAGATGGAAAAGATGGCGTTTAATTGGAAAGTATGAAATTACAACAACAAGGCCAATGACAATAATAGTTTTTTGCCAGGATCTCACAAATACTGAAAAAGTGAATAGTTGAACAAGCGCAAGTGAGGAAGTAATCGCCAAAATTGGGGCAACATTTAAAAAGAAATAAGGAAATTTTACTGTATGGTAGGCTGTAAAAAACAATTGTACAGAACCCCATGCACCAATAAATGCAAGCAGCTTATACTGTTTACGATTCTCACAGAAACGAAGCTTTGCTACCAGCGGAATTAATATTGCAATGGCTATGGAGTATACTCCCAAAAACCATATTACAGGATTTCGTTGTATGGTGAGTTTGAGGTACGCCCACGTCCCTGTATATACATGACTCGTTATCCCGGCTTCAAATGCATCTACAAAAACTTTACTGAAAAATATATCATAATCCCAATTAAAATAAATAAACGAGAAATATAGGCCTGTACAAACCAAAAAGCCTACAATACTTAAAAATGTCTTCTTAACAATCACTCTGAATGCAGTCTTGAAATTCCTTTCACAAGTCAACGAACAAAAAATAAGTGCAACAGCAAATGCAAGAACAAAGTATATGGCCTTCTGAGTTGTTATAATCGCAAAACCCAGCAAAACTCCTGTGAGAATAGTTGCAAATCTGCGGGACAAAGTCGCGAAAAACAAAGCGCCACTGGCAAACACAGTTGATAATAAATCTGCCCGAACATGAAAAGAGCGGTCCAGAAAAGTAGTATAGGTACAAAGCATGAACAGGGCCAGCAAACCGACAACAGAGCCAAATACTCTGCGTGCAGTTAAATATGTAAAAAACATAATGACCATGGAACCGCTCAGCATAACTTGCCTGGCAACCACCAAGGTAGCAAAACTGTCCTGAGCCCCATTACAAAACCAGCTTAAGAAATGCTCAAGAAAAGGCATCCGAAAAAAAAAGGACCCGTCATAATAGAGTTCAGCACCTTTAGCCAATTGGCACGCTAACTGAGTATCGGTGAATTCATCCATTATTGCAGGCCCAATTGCAGGAAGATACCAACGTGTAATAAGTGAGGCAGCAATGAGAATAATTAGAATTCCGCTAAGAGGTTCAGGAAGGGAAATTCTCCTTATCCTATTTAGCTGGAAAGAAGTGATTGTCATATATCTCTCATTTGTAAAATTTTCATTTAAAATAGTATCATATTTTGTAATTATTCAGCACCTATTTTTAGAGCTGCTTAGATTTCTTAAAAAAGTTTCCTTGTTTTTGCAATCAGAAAATTACTCATTTAAAAATTCTGGTAGTTTACCTTCAAATAA
>JAQIBP010000033.1 GCA_027858995.1 Deltaproteobacteria bacterium
ATAAGGTTGATATGATCTGATAAATTATATGCACCCATATGAAAACCAATTGTTTTTTCACATCCCCATCCAGGAGGACAGGCAACAAGGTCAGCCTTGCCATCACCATTTGAATCAAACGCTTCTTTTACTTCATCCCGCTTGAAATCATCAAGTGATTTTATATTATATTTTTCTGCATATTTTTTGGATACAAGATATCCCTGTACCGCACCCGCTTTTACTACTGTTCCTGCCATTTCAGCTTTTTCGTCAAAGTTGTTTGGAAGGAACTCCTGGTGAAGAGGGAACCATCCATTTGCCCAGAAATCCAGATCACCCTGACTAAGTGATTTATAAAATATTGGACCAGCAAGTTTTTTAGGATCCTCAACTGTGTAACCGAGATCTTCAAGGGCTCTTGAATAAAGCGCCTCAAGAAAAAATCCTGATTGCCATGTTGCCCGGGCAGGGTGTACAGTGACCCCTGCGCCGGGAAGATCTGCTGCAAATGAGTTAAAAGATACTGCCAGTAAAAGTACTGCACCGAGAACAGCTGCAAAACCGATTTGTCTTAAAGCTTTTTTCATACTAAAATCTCCTTTTATTACGAGTTAAAATTTACCATTATACCATTAGTCTATATTATACGATCAGTTTAAAGTAATCAATTTATACTATATAACGACCATGGCAGATCGATCTGCCATAACAAAATATGAAAGTCATGTAATTGCAAGCAGTTACAAAGACTTTCATATAAATCAGTTAAAAATATCAGTGCTTGAACGAAAAACAAAAAAACACTGACGACTAATCCTGATCACTAATCCTGATCTGTTGAACCTAATCCCTGTGTTATTCTGTCAAGCACCATGGCAAGAAGAACAATACTTATCCCGCCAATACCTGCAAGCCCCACCTGCAGACTGTTAAGGCCCTCAAATACTGGAACACCAAGTCCGCCTGCTCCGATAAGTGAGGCAATTACAACCATTGAAAGTGAAAGCATCATGGTCTGATTCAGCCCTGCCATGATGGTTTTAAGGGCAAGGGGAAACTGCACTTTCCAGAGTACCTGTTTTTTGGTCGCCCCAAATGCATATGTGGCTTCAATAAGTTCCGGATGAACCTGCCTTATCCCAAGGTTTGTCAACCTTATTATGGGAGGCATGGAAAAAATTATTGTTGCAATCACACCTGCAACAGTGCCAATGCTGAACAGCATTACAACAGGAACAAGATATACAAAGGCCGGCGTGGTCTGCATGGCATCCAGCACAGGCCGCAGTAATGATTCAAACCTGTTGCTGCGGGAGCTTAGAATGCCTAAGGGGACTCCTATTAATACACATATCACCACTGCACTGATAACCATGGCAAGGGTGGTCATGGTTTCTGACCACATACCAAGAAAACCTATAAATGTAAGGGTTACAAAGCTGAAAATACCAACTTTCAAGCCTGCTGCCTTCCATGCTATTATTAGAATTGCCAGTATCACAACAACTGCGGGCAGCCACTGGAGAAATCCATTGATATAGTTGAGCATTTTTTCAATGGGCCATTTCACTGCCTGAAACTGAGGTCTGTAGCCGGCTACAAGCCATTCAACAGCAAATTCAATCCAGTCGTCAAGGGGTATTGTATATTTAAATATATCCACTTTATCTCCTCCTGATAATTTAGGAATCTCTTTTTAATGTACCAAGGAATCTGCTTCTTGATATTGTTCCCTTATACCTGTTATTCTCATCCACAACAGGTACAGGGCATTTATACTTTGTAACATATTTAAGAACTTCCTGAAGAGGGGTGTCCATCATTACAGGATCGATACCGTCAAGGTATGCCATGGATAGATCTATATCCTCTTTTGGTTTCTTTTCAATAACTTCATTCAGGGAACCTATTGACACCACTCCGAGATATTGGTGTTTTTTATCAAGAACATAGGCATAGTTTCTGTCATACTCTATTATTCTCTCCCTTGCTGCCCTAAGCCCGGCTGTCCTGGGTTTTACAACTCTTACTTCGGTATCTCTTACAATATCAGCAGCACTTAATACATTGGTGGGATCAACACCTCTGAAAAATGCTTTTACATACTCGTTGGCAGGGTTTCTCAGGATCTCTTCAGGAGTTCCTATCTGAACAATCATTCCCCCTTCCATTATGGCAATTCTGTCACCTATTCTCATGGCTTCATCAAGGTCGTGGGAGATAAAAATCACTGTCCTGGGAGAGTCTTCCTGAAGACTCAGAAGTTCATCCTGCATCTCTGTTCTTATCAGGGGATCCAAAGCTGAAAAAGCCTCATCCATCAACATTATATGCGGATCAACAGCCAGTCCCCTGGCAAGTCCCACGCGCTGCTGCATGCCCCCGGAAAGAGCTTTGGGATAGCTGTCCATCACAGCCTTGAGACCAACCTGTTCAAGAGCTTTTCGTGCCCTTGGTTCACGTTTTTCTTCTGGAACACCTGAAATCTCAAGCCCAAAGGCAGCGTTTTGAAGAACTGTTAAATGGGGCATCAGGGCAAAGGACTGAAAAACCATGCTCATATACTCTCTGCGCATCTTTACAAGTTTATCTGTATTCATTTGTGTGATATCCTGCCCCTCAACAAGAACTCTTCCTGAGGTTGGTTCAATAAGCCTGTTGAGCATCCTGACCAGGGTTGATTTACCAGAACCGGAAAGCCCCATAACTACAAAGATTTCACCTGAATAAACAGTGAAACTTGCATTTTGAACCCCTATGGTAAGACCGGTCTCTTCATAAACCTGATCCTTGGCTTTGCCCTGTTCAATGAGCTTAAATGCCCGGTCTGGATTTTCACCAAAAATTTTGTAAAGATTTTCAATCTTGAGTCTTTCTTCTCCAGCTTCTGAATTTTCAACCATAGTTCTTTCTCCTCCCCTGATCTGCTTTATTAAGGACAGCAGATGAAATAAGTTGAGCCAAGATAACGCAGGATTTTGTTCCATTTACAAGGCGCATAAAAGGTTTAATACTATAGGTATCAGGCTTTTGGTGCGACGCAGTAGATAAGACAAGAGGCAAGCTATTTCGCTCAAGTTATAAAATTTGCGGTCCCAACGCAATTTTGACCCCCAGCATATGATATGAACTTGTCCTTTGTCAAGGGAAGTATAAAAAAAGCAGCAATTCTCGGTGAATCATATTCATAAAAAGAATTGGATTTTTTGTGTCTTCAATTATAATCTTGTGCGGTTATGAACATTCGCCCCATAAAATTAATTATATTGCAATGTT
>JAQIBP010000124.1 GCA_027858995.1 Deltaproteobacteria bacterium
AAGATCTTAAAGATGTTGGAATTGAGCTGGTCATTGACAAGAAGGACTGGGCTGCGTGGGCAAGGGATATGGACGAATATAATTATCAAATGACATGGGCTGCCTGGAGTTCCGGAGTTTTTAAAGATCCGGAAAGCATGTGGCTGTCAAAGGAGGCGGATAGAAAAGGCGGAAACAATATTACCGGCTTTAAAAATCTTGAGGTGGACAATCTTATCGAAAAGCAAAAAGAGATTTTTGATTTTAATGAGCGCAACAAAATATATAGAAAAATTGATAAGATAGTTTATAATGCAGCACCTTATGTTCTTTTATGGAATATCAATTATACCCGGCTTCTTTACTGGAACAAGTTTGGAACACCCAATACCGTTCTTTCCAAATATGGCAGCGAAAGCAGCGCCAATACATACTGGTGGCTGGATGAGGATTCCAGGGACGATCTTTATGATGCCCTGAAAAATAAATTATATCTGCCGCCTAAAGTTCCTTCCATATATTTTGATGAAATATTTAAATAAAGAAACCAAATAAATTCATTCGTATAAGAAATCAGATTGCAATTTTGATGAACATATTAATTGCGCCCTTTTTTCATTTTTCCAACCTGATTCACTCCTCCTCCCAGTAGGCATACTTTGCTCTGCCATAGGGAACTCTGACAAGTGAATGGTATACCTTAATATGCTGCTGTGCTATTATTGCCCATGAGTTGTGATTCTTTACATACTCTTTGATATTATTTTGTAATGTCCGGCAGAGGTCGTCATCTCTTAGAATCTTAATAATGTTTTGTATATATTCCTTATTGCTCTTGCATATCAATCCGCCTTTGCTGCGTTTAATAAGCTTTCTGAAGGCTAAAAGATTTGAGGTTACAACAGGCTTGTGGAAAGCAAAACACTGTGCCATAATCCCACTTTGAGCGCCCTTCTCATAAGGCAAAACCACCGTGTCGCTTGCAGAAACAATCGTATCGAATGTATGCTGGGGGAACTGTCCCCGCAAAACCTTGATTCTGTCATTTACCGGAGAATTGTTTATTGCTTCATAGAATTCTCTTTGATACTCTTGATATTCCAATCCCCTCGATTTTCCGGCAACCAGCAAAACAATATCATCAGCCTGTTTGCAGATCTCCGGCATAAGTTTCACGATTTTCATAAATCCCTTGGTCGGTCTGAAATAGCCGCATAAAAGAACCACTTTTCTCCCTTCTATCCCCACCTTCTTTTTTGCATCTTTTATGCCCTCAACCTCTCTGATACCATGATGTATAACGTGAATCTTTTCCTCCTGTCCAAAGTGTTTTACCAGAGTATCTTTTTGAAGTTGCTCATGAACAATCACCGCAGAACTTTCGCTCACAATCAAACGCAGAAGAGTCTGTTCGGTATGATCCAGCTTTTCCTGAACGGTATGCAGCGTTGTGACAACCGGTATGCCTACGAGCTTATACCTGACAATCAGCCCGATAACCTGAACACCCCTTTGCGGACCGTAGAGGCCATACTCATGTTGAATGTGAATGATGTCCGGAGTGAATTCAGCACTGATATCGTAGATCTGTGTAGACATCGACGTGCTCTTCGGCCTGTAAACAGGAAAGACGCCTTTGCCATGAGCTCCCAAAGGGCTTACGACAAAGGTTTCGTTGCCGATCTTTTTAAGAGCTTCGTTCAGATAGCTGGTATAGGTGGCAATACCGCATTCGATAGGTGGATAGGTCGACACAAAACCGATTCTCATTTTTTATCTCCTCAGTTTAACATACCTAACAATTCATCGATTGATGTCTCAGCAAGACATACTGTTTCGTCGCAGGCTCCGTAATAGATTTTAACCGAGCCGTCCGCTCCGGTAATCACCCCATTGGAAAAGACTACGTTAGGAAAAAATCCTTTGGTCTCATACGGCTCCTCCGGAAACAATATCGGTTCGTTACCTCTTTTTAAAACTCTGGAGGGATCGTTCAAATCCAATAAAAGGAGGTAAAGGGAATATATCTGATCTTTCCCTTTACCGTGATAGATCTCCAGCCATCCTTTGTCTGTTTTGATCGGTGCAGCCCCCCCGCCTATTTTCTGTTTTTCCCAGCGGGTGTCACGGGGACGTTATGTTGCGAGTTTATTTATGTTGTGAGAATTTAATTCCCCTCATTTAATTCCTCTTATCTTATTCCAAAACAAACTAAAAAATCCATCTAATTTTTTTTATTCATTTAATTCCTCAAAAGAAGCTTGAAAAGCATATCCATTTTGTTCATCTAATTCAAGCAAATCCTTCTTTTTTTCATTTTACCCTGAGAATTAATTTGCTGATTAGAAGCATGCTGCTACTAATCAGCATTTTATTTTTAAAATCAAATAATGCATAAAATCGTTTTCTCTTAATCAAAGGGAAGGAGAGGAGAGGAAACGATGCAAAGAGCAAAACCGAGAAAGCGGCCATGCAGAGTCTGCCGAAAGTGGTTTTTGCCGGATGGACGACTTAAAAATCGTCAGAAGACATGCGGCAATCCGGAATGTCAAAGAAAGTGGCACAGAAAAAAGTGCGCCGAATGGAACAAGAAAAATGAAGAATATTTTCGAACGAATTATTTGCAAAAGAAGCTGGAAGCAGCCAAATCTCCCGAACCGAATTTTTGCAAAAGCCGATTAAAGACAGGGTTGCCACTCAAATTTGTTCAAGAGGTGATTGGGATGCAACATCTTATAATCATAGAGTATTTGGCGCAACTACTCGTAAGAAGATCAGGTGTGCCAAAAAAGACGCCGCCAGTGTTTAACACGAGTTAAAGTTACTGCTCTGTGCACTGTTTTTAAGAGGTGATAACCTTTTAACCTTCTAAAATAACAAGACATATCAGCAGACAATACTTATGATGTTTTTAAGATGTGATGCGATGTTAACTTATTGAATATACAGCACAAACTGACAAACTACTCCTGGTAATATTTTCAAGACACGATGGACATGGGACGATACAGCGGATATATTTAGCATAAAACCCATCGCAGGGAGAGCAATTATGATTAAGAAAAAAATCCTCAATCCTGAACGTGTTTGGAAAATAAACGGGGGCTTTAGCTTTATTCCACATCGCTTCCTTCAAGACGAATTTTTAGCTGCATTAAGCCGGCAAGAGATTCTTGTGTATCTGTTCCTTGTGCTTGCCTCTGATCGCTTTGGGCTTTCTTTTTACAGCTATGACAGGATCTGTTCCTTGTTGCAGATCACTATCGACCAATACATTGAAGCAAGGAACTCCCTGATAGAAAAAGACCTTATTGCCTTTGACGGCACCCTGTTCCAGGTGCTTGAGTTGCCGGCCAAAGCGCCAAAAGTCAAACAGACCGGGCCAAAAGACCTTATTGATCTTGTCAAACAAACAGTGAAAGGTGTTTGACATGGCAAAGCATATTAGTTCGTCCGGTTCATCGAACAATTGCATTCTACAGTTGGCAAAGGCGGTAGAGGATTATTTGATGTGGATGATATCCGCAGATTACGCTTCGGGTAGCATAATGCGCCATGAGCGCCTTTTAAATCATTTTCAAAACTTTATAACCAATCGAAATATCTCATGGGAACAAGTGTTTACTTATGACACGTTGAATAGCTTTGAGAAACATTGCAACTTATACTTTGCTGCAAATGCCCTGCGATGCCTTAGCCGGTATCTTTTTGAGCAAAAGTTGATACCTGGCCCAATAAAAAAACCGCTTGTTCGGCTGCCTGAGACCTATGAAGCCTATCTGCTTTATTATGAAAAGAACAGGCAGGTTCATCGTTCGGCGCTTGCTCAAACGAGAAGCGTTCTATCTGCGCTCAATGATTACACGACAAAACATGAAATTGATATTGCTGCCATAAAGATTGAGCAGATAGACGATTTTCTAACTGAATTTAACGCTCGCTTTATGCCGGCGACCTGTCGACATAACCGTTCTTATCTGCGTGGTTTTTTAAAATACCTGTATTTTCATCGGAAGATTCTAAAAAGGGATTTGGCCGCTTTGATTGTCGGCGCCCCAATGTTCGCGCAAGCCCAGCCCCCGATGTTTTTGCGATCCGATGAAATAAAAGCGCTGTTTGCTGGTTTGTCCGCAGACAGTTGTAAAGAGCTTCGAACTTCAGCCATGGTTCATTTGGGATATACGCTGGGTCTTCGCCCCAAAGAGATCGGTCTGACCCGGCTGGATGATATCTCATTTGCAAAAAGAGAAATAAGTCTTGCAGATCGAAAAAGCGCCAATCCTATCAAGCTTCCTTTACCCGAAGTTACAATCAAGGCTATTGCCGCATATATTGTAGGATGCAGGCCTGAAAGTGATCACCGTGCGCTGTTTTTAACCTTTAGCGCCCCCTTTCGGCCAGTCACTGCGGCAACAGTCGGTCATGACATCACGGTTGCTATACAAAAGATCAATCCTTTGGCATCCGCTTACTGGCTCAGACATACATATGCTCAGAATTTGCTGGAAAGCGGCGCATCCATTTTTGAAGTCAAACAGATGATGGGCCATGACAACGTTCAGTCCACAAAACGTTATCTTCATATCCACACAAAGTTAATGCGCAAGGAGCTGTTTGATGAAACTTTTTAAAAGTTCCCTGGCCAAACAGATGGAAGAATATATCTCTTATCGCATATCTCTTGGATATACAGATCGTAATCTTAGAGGTCAGCTTCGAGGCTTTGATCAATACGTATGTGATAAAAAAGCTGGACCGGATGACCTGAGGCCTTCCTTTTTCCTTGAACTCAAAAAGAAGTTCAAAGAAAAACCGCAAACATTCAATGCAATTTTATTGGCTGTGCGCGGATTTTTTAATTACCTTGTTCGCCTGCAAATCATATATGAAAATCCTGTAATTGATATTTGTTCGTTTGCTGAAAATGCCTTTATCCCATTTGTATTTTCGCCGGATCAAGTCGATAAACTGCTTGTAATAATCCAGAGAGCAATCCGAAAAGATCCGATCTGTTTTTTTAAGGATTATTCCGTATACATGGCCATATTACTGCTTGCCCGATGCGGTATGAGAATCAGCGAACCCTTACGGCTTAAGCCTGAGCACTATCGCAGCAACGAGGGAACCATTTATATCGAGAAGACTAAGTTCAGCAAAGATCGATTGATAGCGGCGCCTAAGACTGTCATCAGTGAAATGGGCAATTATCTAACTGTACGAAAAGCCTTTATCCAGGGTCAAACTCCATATCTTTTGCCCGGACAAAACGGCCATACATTATCAACCAAAAGGATTTACAAGGTATTTGGCCAGGCCGTTAAAGATATCGGTATTGATCAGCCGAGGCGAATTATCGCCAATACAATGTTTGGAAATCCCAGACCACATAGCTTGAGGCACTCTTTTGCCATAAATACTCTGAAAAGAATCAAACAACAGGGCAAATCGCCCCAGAATGCATTGCCGATACTGGCAGTATATCTGGGACATCGCAAATATCGATATACTGCCGTTTATCTTAAAGTTGTTGATGCCGAGCACCGGCAGGGATTAGTCGATTTTGCAATAAGCAGGCAAGAAGAAATATGAAACTTTCAACCTGTCTCCATCAATTTTTTGATCAGTATCTTCCCCGGATAACAGGGGCAAGCGATGAAACCATCAACTCTTATCGCCAGTCTTTTACTTTGTTTTTAAAGTTTGCAGCGGCCTGTCAAAACCAGGCAGTCAAAGATATACAAATCGAACATCTCACGGCTGATTTAATATTTGACTTTCTAAATCATCTTGAAGACCAGAGAAAAAATTGCGCAAGAACCAGAAACAGCCGTCTCGCCTCCATTAAATCTTTGGCAAAGATGATTCGATTAATGTATCCGGAATACCGCCAAATTGCAGAAATGCTCCTTAATATTCCTCAAAAGCGATGGCAGAAGCCCTTAATCGGCTTTTTGACTCATGATGAAGTTCTCAAAGTCTTTGGCTCAGTTGATCTGAAAAAAAAAGATGGCTTCCGCGATTATACGCTTATGCATCTTCTCTATGACTCAGGATGCCGGGCCAGTGAACTTGCGGCCCTGAAGATTGATTATTTTGACCCGAAAAAAAGAACCCTTGCCATTTTGGGAAAAGGCAGCCGGTATCGGCAGTTGCAACTTTGGCATAGAACAGCAGCGCTTGTTGAACAATACATCAAGACTTATCGTCCGCTTCCAAAACCATTATACGAAGACAGCCTGTTTCTTAACCAGCGCAGGGAATCGTTAACGCGACACGGCATTTATCGAATATGCGAAAAGTATTTGAATAAAAGTCTTTCAGAGAAAAAACTAAGATTTATCAACCCTGTGCACAGCTTCAGGCACTCTTGTGCTGTAAATATGTTGATGTCAGGAGCATCATTAACCGAGATAAAAAACCATTTAGGTCATGAGAAACTTGGATCGACTATGGTTTATTTGCATCTTGATTTACCGAAAAGAAGAGATGTTCAAAAGCGGTTTATAGAGTATACTCAATCAAATTTAAACAATGATAGAAAAATAAACGAGTTGATTGACTGGAAGAATAAAGAGAAAACATTAAACTGGCTCGATAGTCTTTAAGGGGAAAAACAAGTCCAGGCCGGCTGAAGAGAAGTGCGCATACCTCAAATTTATTATGTTGTCAGTGAAATTATAAAAAGGGCTAAAAAATGAATAACTACCTGAATATATACCACATATCTTCAAAAAGCCAGAATGCCAATATAATCATGCAATTTCAATAAGATATGAAAACACACAACATAAGGGACATCCTATATTCCTTCTGTCAAGCACAAAGTATGCGTTTTCAATAAACTAATTAAATCAATAAGATAGAAAAGCGGCTGGTTTTTGGGCGCACTTCTCCTTATAAGTTATTAAAATGAAAATTTTTATCAAAGATAGACATATTCAGGAAAAAAGGAAAACATAAAATATTTATTCCGAATCCTCACGGAGGTAAAGATATGTACGGAAAACCGTTGTTTGTGCGTGCGGAGTGGGACGAAGTTGCACGTGTCTGGGTGGCTACCAGTGACGATGTGCCAGGTTTAGCCACTGAAGAGGATAATTTAGAGGGCCTAATCGAAAAGCTGAAAGTAATGATCCCGGAACTTCTTGATGTTAATGAAGCGGAAGGGGAACGGGAGGTGCCGTTCGAGCTCTTAACCCGCCGCTTTGAGATCGCGCAACGCACGAGTTACTGATGCCCTCTTTCACACCGAAGTTAAAACAACTTTTGCGAGATGCGGAATGCTCTTTCGAACGTCAAGGCAAGGGGGATCATGAGATCTGGTTTAGCCCGATAACCGGCATAAGATTTGTGGTTGATAATTCAATTAAGTCCCGACATACCGCCAATGCTGTCCTCAAACAAGCAGGGTTACCTAAGAAGTTCTGATCCACATGTTTGATGAGCTAATCAAGATGGGACACGCGAGACTTTCGTTTGCCAGGTCATTTTGTTGTTATTGATACTCAAAAATTTCGTTTTCGACCCTTAATCTTTTCAGTATAGCACCAAATAATCCTGTAAAATCCTGCCTGCCCCGTAGGTGGGAACCATCGTACTGGGGTTGATACTGCCTGCCCTGTTAAATCCATTTAGGCTATTTAACCGGGGTCTAATAACGTCCAGTAGTCTGCCCTTAGTGGTTTAAGAGCGTTTTTTTCACTCAAAACCCAAAACCCAAAACCCAAAATTATACTGTATCCTGTCTAAAAAAATGAGAAACTTATAAACTGAAGAACGTTATATATTAAAACAACAAAGGCATAACCCTTTATTATAACACAATAAAAATATATTATCTCCTTGACATAAAATAACCTCCTGATAGCATAAGGTCAGCAAATTTATTAACCCT
>JAQIBP010000025.1 GCA_027858995.1 Deltaproteobacteria bacterium
ACGGTAAGTATTCGGATAGTCCCGCCATGCAAGAAGACTGGTTGAAGATAGTCCAATTTCAGTCTGCTGATTCATAACGGTATCTTATCAAAGGAGGAGCTAACCGTCTACCCCCTTTACCGGTAAACAATTAAAAAACATTTAACCCGTCGTTCCAGCGGACCACAAGGGGTGGTCTTTTATTTAATATTAAGCAATTTTGAGAAACTGATAATCTAAACTGAGGTAGCTGGAAACCCTTTTGGCCCCTGGACTATATCGAACCTCGGGGTTTGGGGGTTCTACGTCATATTTATAATAATGCATTACTATGTGTCAAAAATTTATAAAATTATTATTGACTTTGTGTCAAATTTATTTGAAAATATCCATGACTTTGTGTCAAAAAAAATATTTCTTTTCTAAAGATTGACAAGGACGAAATGTTTAAAAGGGATATCCTGAGAAAATTATCAGCCTGGGCAAAAAAAATCGATCGGAAACCATTGGTTCTGCGAGGTGCAAGACAGGTCGGCAAGACCACAGCTGTAAAACTGTTTTCAGAAGAATTCGATCAATATCTCTATCTGAATCTTGAACAGAAAGTTGAGCGAAATATTTTTGAACAGGATTATCCCATCGAAGAATTAATCCAGGCAATCTTTTTTTATAAAGATCAGGTGAAACTGAAAGGCAAGATTCTCATATTCATTGATGAGATTCAGACCAGCCCTTCTGCTGTCTCATACCTCAGATTTTTTTACGAATCCTTTCCAGATCTTTATATTATTGCTGCCGGATCTCTTTTGGAGACACTTATCGATACGCATATCAGCTTTCCAGTAGGAAGAGTGGAGTATCTTGTGTTAAAGCCTTTAAATTTTAAAGAATTTTTGAACGCTTTAAATGAAAAAAACAGTCTGGACATCATAAAAAATAACATACCCGCTCCAAGTTTTGCACATGACAAATTGCTGAAATTATTTCACACTTATTCAATCATTGGGGGCATGCCGGAAATCATCCAAAGGTACTCAGACCAGAAAGATATTATCTCATTGAATAGTGTATTCGATAGTCTAATCGTATCGTATCTTGATGACGTTGAAAAATATGCTCGAAATAATTCAATGGCAAATGTTATTCGTCATGCTGTTTCCCATTCGTTTTATGAAGCTGGGAACAGGATCAAATTCCAGGGATTTGGAAATTCTAATTATAAATCAAGGGAGATGGGTGAAGCACTAAAAGTTTTGGAAAAGGCAATGCTGATTTATCTTTTATACCCTTCATCCGCTGTTAAACCTCCGTTGGTGCCAAATATCAAGAAATCTCCAAAACTTCAAGTTCTTGATACAGGAATCCTGAACTATTTTGGTGGGTTCCAAAAAGAATTATTTGGGACGAATGATATTGATTCTGTTTATCAGGGTAAAATCGCAGAGCATATTGTCGGGCAGGAGCTTCTGGCTTGTCAGACATCTCCGTTATATAAACTGCATTTCTGGAGCAGAGAAAAAAAACAATCTAATGCTGAAATTGATTTTCTGATTCAGTATGAAGACCTGATAGTACCTGTTGAAGTCAAATCTGGTGCCACAGGACGGCTTCGTTCGTTACACCAATTTATAGACCGCACCCCACACAAATATGCGGTAAGAATATATTCCGGACAAATGGAAATAAACCGGATCAAGACTTTAACCGGAAAAGACTTTACACTTTTAAACCTTCCGTTTTATTTGGCCGGATCTATCCCGGAGTACCTTGAATGGCTGATATCTCAATAATAAAAATATCCGGGATATAAATAATTTCAACAATTCAAATGAACCGGATAAAATCGGTTATTTGGAAAGGTTATAGGAAAATAAAAAAATGGAGGAAAATATGAAACTAAACGTAAAGGCATTTGCTTTGGCTTACGCTTTGATTTGGGGACTATGATTGTTTCTTCTTACATGGTGGATAATTGCCTTTGATGGCGCAACAGGCGAAATCACATTTAGCGGACGGCTTTATTGCGGGTATAGCATAAGTCCCGTTGGCAGCATTATCGGTTTAGTCTGGGCATCAATAGATGGATTAATCGGCGGAGCAATATTTGCGTGGCTTTATAATTTTATTTGTGGCCGCGCAGCAAAATGAAAATTATAAGAGATAAAAACCTATAACAGGGCAATCCACCGGACCTAACTCGCCGCATCCGGCGGCTCCTTAGGCCGGTGATTTTTGGGATACAGCGGAATAAAAAATCACGATGGAAAAAAATGATTGTTAAACAAAAATCAATTGATAAAATCAAACCGATTTTCAAAGAGTATTTGAATTATATGAGTCAGTTCTTTGAAATTTTTGATCATACTTTGTGGTGTGAAAGCGCACTGAAAAATTTACAACGATATAGGGTTGAAGATGACCGCCACATTTACGTTTTAATGGAATCAGAATCTATAATAGGCTTTGCCTTGGTCAATAAACACCTGCGGTTCAATAATGATGGTTTTGCCATTGCAGAGTTCTACATTCAACAAGAATATAAGAAAAAAGGGTATGGTCGCAGATTGGCTGAACATGTATTTGAACAATTTACAGGTAATTGGGAAGTTGCTGTCTCATTAAAAAATAATTTGGCCCGAGAATTTTGGAAACAGGTGCTATCTTCATACACAAATGATAAATTCATAGAAAAAAAGATAAATTCTTTTAACGGGTATGGCTTAATATTCAACAATGCCTGAAAAGTTGCAGGAGAAAAGGCGAACAAAATTTTGCCTGGCCTGATTTAATAAACACTAAGTTAAATTTGTATCGCCAGGGTTCAGGTGGTAGGATAAAAAAAATATGGGAATTGAATCATACAACAGGAGAGATACTGCCAATGACAGATATCACAGATAAATATGTAAGGGACGCATCAATAAAACTATTTGTAGATGCGAGTGTAAATCCCCAGTCAAATATTGGATATGGGGCTTATTTGTCTATACCACCCGAACCGCTCTCTTTTGAATCATTAAAAATGCGTGTAAAAGTGAAAAGATTTGACAAGACAAGTTCAACTAAACTGGAATTGCAGACCTTGCTCTGGGCATTAATCAGTATTCAAAGTTTTGGTAAAAAAATAGTGGTTTATACAGATTCTCAAAATATTATAGGGCTTCCAGGAAGGCGTACCCGGTTTGAGCAAAATAATTATCGATCCAAAAAAAATAAGCGTATTAAAAATTACAAACTATATCAGGAATTTTTTAAACTAACAGATCAATTAAACTGCGAATTTATAAAAATACGTGGGCATAAGATATCCCATCAAAAAAATGAGTTAGATAAATTTTTTACACTCGTGGATAGAGCATCAAGAAAAACCTTGAGGCATCAAGAAGACCTTTTGAAAAATACTTAACTACTTGGGAGCTCCATTTTTAGGCCATCCTAATTATCCTATCTCTCCCCCCATCATAATATCCACTTTTTTAATACGTCCCTTTGACCGAATTGAAGCTTATCGACTGGAAATGGGCCATAAATTGACTGTGGGCAAGGCAAAAAATTCCCATAGCTGGGACTTGGTTATTTACACGGCCGGAACTTAATCACGATTGATGGGCAATTCCTATAAATTGTTTTTTCATTTATGTTGTCAAGGGAAAAAATTAAATATAAAATATAACCATTGCACATGAATAGAGGTTCTAAAAAATTTAAAAGGAAATTACATTTATGAACTATGAATTTGAATCAAATGAAGAATTTTCAGAAAAATTAGATAACGAAGATATTTTAAGTGAATTCAGAAATAAATTTTATGTACCCAATAATATCATCTATATGGATGGGAATTCCTTAGGTCTTCTATCAAAGGATGCTGAAAATAGCATAAACAGGATAATAAAAGAGTGGAAACAAAATGCAATCACGGGATGGATGACTGGAGACAAGCCCTGGTTTTATCTTCCTGAAGAAATCGGAAAAAAGTGCGCCCAGATTGTTGGAGCAAGTGAAAATGAGGTCATCCTGACTGGTTCAACAACTGTCAATATTCATTCCATGATCAGTACATTTTACAATCCTCAGGGCAATCGTACAAAAATTTTGGCTGATGAATTAAATTTCCCGTCTGATATTTATGCGCTCAAGGGACAGATTCTGATTAAAGGACTCGATCCCGAAAAAGAACTCATATTAATAAAGAGTGATAACGGACGTTATCTTAATGAAAATAAAATTGTAGAATCCATGACCGATGAAATTGCACTGATATTTTTACCATCTGTTCTATTCAGAAGCGGGCAGTTGCTTGACATGCAATACCTTATCAATGAAGCCCATAAAAGAGGAATTTTAATAGGATTTGACTGCTGCCATTCCGCGGGTGTTATCCCACACGAATTTAATAAATGGGACCTTGATTTTGCAGTCTTTTGCAGCTACAAATATATGAATGGTGGCCCTGGAAGCACGGCTTTTTTATATATAAACAAAAAACACTTTGATAAAAAACCTGTATTATCAGGATGGTTTGGTTGTGATAAAAACAAACAATTTAATATGGATATTGAATTCAAACATGCAAGAAATGCCGGCGGATGGCAAATTTCAACCCAGGGCCTGTTAAGTGCGGCCCCTGTTGAAAGTGCACTTGATATAATACTTGAAGCAGGAATGAATAATATAAGAGAAAAATCAAAAAAAATAACTTCTTATCTTACTTATCTTGTTGATGTTTTCCTGTCAAAAGAACCTTACAATTTTAAAATAGGTACTCCTATTGATCCAGAAAAAAGAAGTGGGCATATTTCAATTGAGCATGAAAAAGAAGCTGTAAGAATAGGTAAAGCAATGTTAGATAACAAAATTATTCCAGACTTCAGACCACCAAATATCATTAGAATTGCACCAATACCACTTTATAATACATATCATGAGGTTTGGGAAGTAGTGCAGATTCTGAAAAAAATAATTGATTTAAAAGAATATAAAAATTATTCAAAAGGAAGGGAAATAGTGTCTTAGTTCAATTTCTTTACAGACATTAGAAATATTGATACTGAATTCTTGACCAAGGTGTTTTATTAATCTGATCGCATATCATTCAAATTTATATGATATGCGTTTGCTATCGATATATTGAAAGATATACGGACAACCGGATAATTATTTGAATCCCGGTGCTGACTTCGGTCAGCACCGGGATTAACCAGGACACCGGGCGCGGGATGGACAATCGACTGATAATATCCTACCGCTTAAGCTTTTGAAGCGCAACGACATAACTCGTTAATGTAGACAGCGATTCAAAAGCTTAAACGGTAGGAAGGATGATAGCCCTTATCCCACTTTCCTCTGGCTTGTTAACAAGCCGTTGCACGTAGGCAAGCTAGTGAACTCAATATTAAAAAAGAAGGTGTAAATGAAATCAAAAAGAATGTCACCCGCAGCAATTAACGCTCTAAAAGAAGCACTGTGTAGCATTTACTGGTATAAAAATGAATTGAGAAGTTTTTTAACAAATTGCCTGAATGATAGGAGTCTTGTTGCAAGTTTAGATTGGAATAATTACAAACGACAAATTGTTTCTGATTTGGTGGATATCCTTTGCAGCGAGCAAGACAAATACCTATCAGCTCTTACAAGACTCTGTTTCGAGACTATTAGCATCACAAATTTTTCACATTTAGAACTTATTGATGGGGGAAAACAAAAGGCAGAAAGAGCAAAGAATGCTGTAAACCAGCTCAAGGAGCTTGTTGAGCCCCATCAAGAATTGAAAAAAGAAAAAGAGCAGTTGGAGGCCAGAAAAAAAGCCTATTCTGAAAAATTAAAGAACAATAAAGCTGTAAGAGAAAAACTTGCTCAGCTGAACACATCTTTTATGGGTATTGCCACTGGAGATAACGCCCAGACAAAGGGATATGAACTTGAAAAATTAATGTACGATATCTTTGAACTTTTTGATTTAGATCCAAAAGCTTCATTTAGAATTACAGGAGAGCAACTGGATGGTTCTTTCTGCTTAGAAGGCACAGAATACCTATTCGAAGCAAAATGGCACACCCAACTTATATCAGCTCATGATTTAGATTCATTCTCAATGAAAGTATCACGAAAATTGGACAACACACTCGGTGTATTCTTATCAATGAATGGTTTTTCTGAAGACGGTATAAGAGCTCATTCAGTTGGTAGGCCAAACATTATCCTTATGGATGGCTCAGATTTGATGGCCGTATTGGAAGAACGAATTGATTTGGTGTCGCTATTAATAAGAAAAAAAAGACACGCTTCACAAACAGGGGAAATATATCTTCCAGCTTATAAATTGGGGTTATAAAACGCGAAACTGATACATGAAAACAAAATTGCTGAATAATGGTACACCACAAATTTTATACGATATTGATAATAGTTGTGTCGATTTATATGATAATTTCACAAATCTAATCTTTAAAGATATTCAAGAATATTATGATGAAATGACTCTGATTCCTCAATGGGTTTATCAAACTGGCATTGATTCTGATTCTGCTGCAAGCAAAGATATGTTTAATAATTGGGTCAAAGAAATAACCGATGAAAAGTATTACAAACATTTATTCCTTGCTGATTGTCATAATTTAATTGGAAGTGTCCAAAACAGATTGTTGTCGACAATAACACAAGTTCAAATTTTCTTCCGGTCTTTAGAAAATTTAAAACCAATCGTGTTAGAAAAGGACGGATGCTATTGGACTTCTGGAGAAAATATTGTACCAGTTTTTTCTGTATTACATGATCTGATAATCACGATGTATGCTTCATTAGATCTGTTGGCCAAATTATCATTTCAATTTGAGAATATGCCCAATGATTATTCAAAATATCGAAAAATGCAATGCAAAAAAATACTTTTCGGAAACAAGCTTAAAATTCAAAAAATTAATTTCACTGGCACTGTTTTTGAAAATTCGAAGACGATCAAAACTATCGAAAATCTTAGGCATGAGCTTATTCATAACGGGACATGGGAGTCAGTTCCAAAGGTCCATTACAAGATCGAAGCTAAAGAAGTGGTTGAAAAATTCATTTTCATGCCAGATTTTTTAGAATCTGGAACTCTTGAAGTTGCAATTAATAGGAAAAGATTTTTCTCTTCCAATCAAAAAATTAATGAGAAATTGCCTGATTTATGCAGTGAATTCTGGGAGCGGGTGTTGACTACATTAAATAGGTTGAGAGAGTTTGACTACAAAGCAATATAAAATATTAAAATGGCGGATTAAAACTACTTTTGAGGAGTTTAAAGTGCGCGGAAAAACACGATCAAATATTAAAATTGGATCATCAGTAAAAATAGTATTAAAACAGGACCAAAGAAGTGGAAGACTTACAGAAGGCGAAGTGAAAGACATTCTTACAAATTCCCCAAAACATCCTCACGGGATTAAAGTTCGTCTTACTAATGGTCGAGTGGGACGGGTGCAAGAGATCTGTGATTAAAACAGAAAATGATAAGACGGATATACACATAAGATGGAAAAAAAGATACAAGCATTAAGCAATATTTATAAGGCCTTTGAGGCAAAAAACAGTGGATATAAAAAAGATTCAGCCTGTAAGAAGGGATGCGGGTTCTGTTGCAAAGAGGCTGGAAGTATAGACATTACAACCCTTGAAGGCCTGGTCATTAGAAAGGCCATGAAGGGATTTGCAAGGTCCCGGCAGAAAAATCTGACCAAGATCTTTCAGCAGGAGATCAGGAAAAGAGAAAATAAGGTCATGGCTCCCTGTCCTTTTCTAATGAAGAACAATGCCTGCATGATTTATGAGGTTAGGCCATTTTCCTGCCGCAGGATCTATTCCACTCATATATGCACCCGGCAAAATCCTCCTGTGGTGAACCGCCAGGTTATGGAAGCAGCAGATCAATCTATAAAGGAATTACAACAATTGGACATTACAGGATACTCGGGCCATTTGTCCTATATTATTTACATGCTCTCGACTCCGGCTTTTCTGAACACTTATAAAAAAGGGGACTTCAAGCCGGAAGAAAT
>JAQIBP010000077.1 GCA_027858995.1 Deltaproteobacteria bacterium
AGTCTTTTTTTATTAATTATATCCGCACTCCTGTTGTGGGTGGTTAAAGTGATATAACCCTGATCATCTGTTGGAGTAAAATTTTCAATATAACGCTGGTTTAATTTTTCAATCAAAGGTTTATCAATTTTGTTATCCCGCACTTTGTTGAGAATTTTAATAAATTCACTGTCTGTCTGTCGGTAAACATGTTTTAATTCAATAGTAAAGTGCTGTGTTTGAGAAAGAGTATGACTGGAAAAAAAATAGACTGACTCATAATATTCTTGTAGCAGAGACCATTCATCCTGCTTTGCCACGGGAGAAAGCTGATGAAGGTCTCCTATCATGAGCAGTTGCACACCGCCAAAGGGCAGATCACTACTCCTGTGCCTCTGCAGGACAGCATTTACAGCATCAAGCAGATCAGCTCTTACCATACTGATTTCATCAATCACCAGCAGATCAAGGCTTTTAATAATCTGTTTTTTCTCTTTACTGAATCTGAACATTCTCTGCCTGCTCGTTTTTTGGGCATGGCTTCCCGGGAAAAAAGGTCCAAAAGGAAGCTGAAAAAAGGAGTGAAGAGTAACACCTCCTGCATTAATGGCAGCAACTCCTGTTGGAGCAGTTACAATCATCCTTTTGATGCCATTTTTGTTCAAATTGCGCAGGAATGTGGTTTTACCGGTGCCGGCCTTACCTGTCAAAAAAATATGATTATCAGTATATTGAACAAAATCCCATGCTATCTGTAGTTCGTGATTTTCATATTTTTTTGTTAAAGAATCAGCCATGAAGTTATTTATAGAACAGGAGAGCTATAAAATCAATATTACCTGAATCATTTACCTGTTTTTTTCACTGATACACATGGTCAGATCTATTAATTGCCATAAACAACTGCCGGCAGCCAGGTAACAAGGCCCGGCCAGATCGCAATGATTGTAAGACCGATAAGCTGCAGGATCACAAAGGGAATAATTCCTTTATACAAATGAATAGTTTTCACCTGTGGCGGACAGACTCCTTTAAGATAGAAAAGCGAAGGGCCAAAGGGCGGTGTCATAAATGATGTCTGCAGGTTAACGGCAAACATGATTCCAAACCATAATGGGTCATATCCATAGTCAACCACGATGGGTGCTATTATTGGAATATGGATATAGGTAATTTCAATAAAATCCAGAAAAAATCCAAGAATAAAAATAAATATCATGACCATTGTAACAAGCTGCCAGCCTTGAAGATGCATGGAGTCAATAAATTCGCGTAAAAGATCGTCTCCGCCAAGGCCGCGAAAAACAAGTGCAAAACAGGTTGCTCCCATGATTATTATAAAAACCATACAGGTCATGCGAATCGTACTCTTTGCAACATCATGTAGCAGCTTAAAGGATAGTTTACCATTCATTGCAGTTAAGAAAACAGCACCCACAGCACCCATTGCACCTGATTCTGTTGGTGTTGCAATCCCGGCAAATATTGTTCCAAGTACAGCAAGGATTAAAAACAGAGGTGGTATAAGAGCTTTAAAAATCTTCAGGATAAAAGCTTTATTAAAATCAGGACCCTTTGTATGGGCAGGAGGGATATGTCTTGTCCCGGAGAATGAGAATATATAGATGTAAATACAATAGAGACAAACCAGAATCATTCCCGGGATTACTGCACCCATGAACATATCACCTATGGGAACTTCCATTACAGGCCCGAGAAGCAGTAAAACAATACTGGGGGGAATAATCTGACCCAGGGTTCCTGAGGCTGCAATGGTGCCGGAGGCAAAAGATTCTGAATATCTGTATTTAAGCATGATGGGAAGAGACATCAAGCCCATTGTGACAACGGTAGCTCCGACAATACCTGTTGAAGCACCAAGTAAGGCACCTACAATAACAACGGAAATGGCAAGCCCGCCTCGGACATTTCTGAAAAGCTCTTCCATTGTTTCCAATAATTGTCTTGCAAGCCCTGACCTTTCCAGAGCAAGGCCCATGAAAATAAACAGAGGCACAGCCATTAACATGGTATTGTTCATTATTCCCCACATGCGCAGGGGCAGCAGATGGAAAAAGGAAGGGCTTAAGCCAATAAGACCAAAAAGAAAGGATGTCCCCATCATGGTAAAGGTGACGGGAAATCCAGCTATTAATGTAATGCTTAATGCAAGAAACAGCCAGGCAGCCAGGTAGTCAGCAATCCAGAAAGGTAAAAATTCTATCAGCATTGTTCTTTTTCACAGGAATCAGAAGTGTCAAGGGGATTTCCAAGTATTATAAACAGACTCTTCAAAAAGAGAGAAATCCCCTGTATCAGCATCAGAAAATAACCAACAGGCAAGACTGCCTTTAATAAAAATCTTGCCGGAATGCCACCCGGATTAATTGACATCTCGCCCACCTGATAGGAATTAATGACCCAGGGTATTGATGTTGTCAGCACAAGATAGCATGAAGGCAGTAAAAACAGGATAACACCAAAACAATTTATATATGCCTGTTTTTTCCGGTTCATACCTGAATAAAAAATATCCACACGGACATGACCGTCATGGAGCAGGGTAAAGCCTGCTCCCATGAGGAAAATAAAGGCAAACACATGCCATTCAAGCTCTGCCATGAATACAAAACTTGTATTAAAAACATAGCGCATGATTACATTTGAAAATATGATCAGGATAAACAAAAAGACTGCCGGAGCAACAATAAAACTGCCAATCCACTCATTTATCCTGTCACATGTTTTTATAATTTTTTGAACAACATTCATTAACTCAAGTCCTGATATTGAATTTCTGCAGAAAAATGTTCAATTTTGTTAGGGGCATTTTTCACTTAAGCCATTGTATTCCAGTAAACTTTTTCAGACATTTTACCCCATACAGCGGTTTTTGCCTGGAATGCCTTATAATCCTTATGTACTTTCATGGCAAAAGCATCTTTTCCAGCCTCTTCTTCAACCACCTCTTTTGAGATCTCCTTGATTTTTTTTAATACATCGTCTGGATAAACCTGAACATTCACATTATGTTCTTTAACCAATGTATCCAGGGCTACACCGCTTTGTGCATCAAAAGCTGCCAGGGTTCTGACATTAATATCAGCTGCTGCAATATCAAGGATTTTCTGAAAATGTTTGGGCAGATCATTATATGCTTTTTTATTAAAGAAGATATCAAGGACTGGTCCTGGCTCGTGCCATCCAGGTGTATAATAATATTTTGCAACTTTATAGAGACCGAGCAGTATATCATGAACAGGCCCTACAAATTCAGCAGCATCAACAACGCCCCTTTCAAGGGATGGAAAAATTTCAGCCGGCGGTACAAAGACTGTTGTTACGCCCATCTTGGACATAACCTTGCCGGCAATACTACCGATGCGCATTTTCAATCCTTTAAAATCTTCGAGGGAATTGATTTTTTTCGCATACCATCCGCCCATTTGAACACCTGAATTTCCTACAATCCTGGGAACAAGATCAAACCGATCGTATAATTCATCCATTAATGCCTGTCCATTACCTTCATAAAACCATGCATTGATGGATTGTGCATTCATACCAAAGGGAATTGAACCAAACCAGTTAAAAGCTGTGGATTTACCAGCCCAAAAATAGGGAGAGCCTGAACCCATCTGCACGGTCCCCTTTGATACAGCATCAAAGGCACCAGGAGGGGGAACAAGTTCTCCACCGCCATAGAGCTTGATCTCAAACTGACCATCTGTCATCTCTTTTACATTTTCACAAAACTGCTTGATGCCGTCAAACATGATTCTGACCTTTGGATTCCAGAAACTTGTTGCCTGCCAGCTAATTTTAGGAGATGCAATTACTGCTGGTGCATTAACTGCCAGTGCAGTTGCAGCTGCAGCTGTTCCAATACCTGCTTTTTTTAAAAATGCTCTTCTTTCCATGATTCCTCCTTTAATTAATTATAAATTGTCCACAACGGGCAGAATATTCTCTGCAAATGGTATAATATATCCTTTTCCACTTAAGCTTTTATTAATATATCTGTCAACATCATCACTATATTTAAACCCCAATTTTAAAGTCTCCTGTTTTGAAAGGTTTGAAATAAGAGTGACATCAAATCTATTAAGAACATCAATTACTCTAAAGGCAATATAGGAAGGCATATCAAATTGTTTGACAAGTTTTGTTCCTATTTTTTCAGGATTGTTTTTATACTCTTTTAAAACTTGCTCAAAAGTCTTATTTCCGACTCCCTCTTCAGCCCCGGCCACAAAAAGGATTTTACCTTTTTCCTTTACAGCATTGACAGCATTGAAAAGAGCCTTGGTTGCCTGGTAAAGCTGAGCATCTGTTCTATGACCGCCCGCTGAAATCAGAGCAAAAGCGCCTTTTTGTGAGATTTTTTCACAGCATGCATTATTGAGTTTATCGCAGCCTTTATTAAATGTTTCATTTAACTGCCCCACTCCGGCATAAAAAATATCTCCTTCTCCATTTGCTGCAACAGCAACACAGGAGCAGGTTTTATTTTTTAAAAACATGGAGGCAGCATCTTCCATATCTTCACTGACCGGGTTGTTCAAAAGCTGTGCCTGTTTGACCATGGGATGGGGCATACCATTTTTTAAAATTGCCAGGGAGTGATTCTGCTGGATGGAATCATATCCTGCGATTCCAGGAAGAAGATATTTTCTGCCCCCTCCAAATCCTGCAATCAAATGGTGCAGCACACCTCCGAAGATAATTATATGGTCTGCTTCACACGCCTCTTTTGTAATATAAAGTTTGGTCTTTTTCTCAGTTTTTCCCAAATAAACAAGCCTGTCATAATTTTTGTTGGCAGAATTTAAAATTTTAATCTTATTTGCACAATAATCACCTACAAGTGATGCAAAATTTTCACTATCAAACTCGGCATGGGTTCCCAGAGCTATGATGATTTGTATACGACTTGCATCAACACCTGAATTCTGCAAAGTTTTAACAATAACAGGAACAAAGATATCACCCCTTGCCCAGAGCCGTGTATTGTCAGGAACTATAATTACAATTTTTCTGTTTTTAATGTTTAGAGGAGCAGATTTTTTTATACCCTCTGCAATCTCATTTTTTATCTGCTCATGGCTTAAGGCAGGGATATCTTTTCCAGTTAATGTATCAATTATCATATTATCTGGAATTGAAAAATTTATTGCTTCTGAGCCTTTTTCAAGTTTAACCTTCATAACTGGATCATTTCCACAGGATGTTTAACCGTTAACTTATCGCTTTCCTTTAAATTTCCTGAAAGATTAATCCTGCACACAGGACAGTCTGTCAGCCAGATTCTTGCACCTGTCTTTTTAGCATTTATAATTTTTACTTTAACCATCTTCTTTGAAATTTCAGGGTATTCATAAAAAAATGTTCCACCACCGCCACAGCATTCATCTGCATCAACAGCCCTGATATAATCAAGTCTCGGCATATTTTTCAATATTGTTTCACTGTTCCCGGGGGATTGCAGGCTGTTTTTCAAATGGCAAGGCAGGTGGTAGGTTACTTTTATTTTTTGGGGTTCAATATTCTCAGGATTGGTTTGATTTACTCTGCTGTCATGCTTTAGGTTATCTGATTTTAAATTTTCCAGACTTTGTGCCAAATTCGTGCTGTCTGACTCCTGGAGGATAAAAGACATTATATCAATGACTTTTGAAGATATTTTACTGGCAGCTTCAGCTGTTTCAGGAGAAAAGTCATCTTGTAAAGCTGGATATTCGTTTTTAAGAGCTGATCCACATGTGGGACAGTCAACAATAATTGCCTTTACAGTGTCCTGATTAAAACTGTCAGGATTCAAACACTTAATATTGGTTAATATATTCTTTTTTGCCTTATCCTTTGCACCGTGGAAAAGCATGGGGATACCACAGCAGGTCTGTTTTTCGGGAATTATGACTTTATAACCCATGCTCTTTAAAATATTTACTGTGGCAAAACCTGTTTTATCAAAAAGATAATTTGTGGCACACCCTGTAAAATAGAGAACATTTCCTCTATTGCCTTTTTCAGGCTCACCGGCCTCAGACCTGCTGGTTTCAGCAACAGCCTGCCTGAATGGTTTTTTATTTAATTTAGGGAATCTTTTTAAGGGGATATTTCCAAGATCATATTTTTCAAAGATTATTTGCGGGGTTATTCTTTGTCCCAGTTTTGCAAAACCTGCTGCAAATCTTATCCGAAATTCACTGGAAAGAAGATAAACAAGGCTTTTTATGGCAATCTTTTCGCCATGATCTTCTGCCATTTTAGTTCTCATTTCCATGAATTTTGAATAGTGGTTAATGCCTGAAGGGCAAATTGCAGCGCAGGCTCCACACATAAGGCATTTTGAAATAATTTCCTTTAACCCGGAAGATGAAATCAGCTCTGAGTTTTCATAGTATTTGATTAATTGAAGTCTTGCCCTTGGAGAAGCATGTTCCAGCAGTGCAACTTTGTATGTTGGACAAACAGAGAGGCAAAGCCCGCATTTACTGCAATTTTGAAGTGTGCTGGATTTCATTTCAGACAAATTTCCCGGGATTCAGAATGCCATCAGGATCAACAGCTTTTTTAATTACAGACATGAACTCAATGTCATCCTTACTCATAACAAGGGGCAGAAATCTTGTTTTGGCAAGACCTATTCCATGTTCGCCCGACAGTGTGCCATTAAGATCTATTGCTGCCTGTACAATCTCAACAAGGGCTTTTTCCACATTTTCCCACTGCTCTATATTATTTCTGTCAGCAGGTATCATGGGATGCATATTGCCATCACCTGCATGGGCAAGTATCCCAACCTTAAGCCCATATTTTTTTGTTATCTCAACGGTTTTTCTGATCATTGCTGGAACCTTGCTTACAGGAACAGTTACATCTTCTGACAACAGATCAGGAGCAAGCTTTGCAAACACGCCATAGGCAGATCTTCTTGCTGTCCACAATTTTTCTCTCTCTTTGGGTGTTTTTGCCTCCTGTATGGAGACAGCATTATTGGCTTCAAGTTTTTTATAAATCTTTTTTATCTCTTTTTCACACGCCTCTTTAACACCATCAATCTCTATTACAAGCGATCCTTCAGCTTCTCTTGGCAGACCAAGCCTTGCGGAATCCTCAATGGCATTAATGGTTGCTCTGTCCAGAAGCTCCATTGCCACGGGAAGAATTCCAGCACCTATGATATCAGATACTGATTTTGCTGTATTATCAAGATCATCAAAAGTAACAAGAATTGTCTTTATGGTTTCAGGAACAGGCACCACACGCAGGATAATCCTGGTAACAAGTCCCAGGGTGCCTTCAGAACCGCAGAAAAGACTGGACAATCTGTATCCTGTAACATCCTTAACATTGGTGCTGCCAAAATTTACAATTTTCCCGGAAGCAAGAACAACTTGCATTCCAAGAATATAATCAACAGTGACACCATATTTCAGACATCTTGGCCCCCCTGCATTCTGGGCAACATTGCCGCCAATGGTTGAAACATTCATGGAACCGGGATCAGGGGGATAGAAAAAACCAAAGGGTTCAAGGGCTTTTTGAATATCAATATTAATAACTCCGGGCTCAACAATTACATATCTGTCCTTTGTATTGATTTCCACAATTTTATTCATTTTTGAAAAGCAGAGGACAATACCATGTTTTGCAGGGATGGAAGCCCCGCATACACTTGTTCCTGCTCCTCTGGCAGTCACAGGAATCTTATCAGCTGAACAGATCTTCATTATCCCTGATACCTCTTCACAGGTTTCAGGGAATAAAACAAGATCAGGCATGGCTTCTTCATGATAGGCATCATAGGAGTAGCTTAACAGTTCTGCAGGTTGATCAAGCAATCTTTCCCTGCCCACAATCTTTTTTAACAATTCCTTTGTTTTTGAACCAATCATTTATTTTCTCCTGTAATTATCAATATCTTTTACGATTAAACAAATGTTCCTGCATTTGTCAATTGTAATTATTGCATCCTGAATATTTGCTATAATCACCAGTGTAATTATGTTTACTTAGAGGGAGCTGATAAATCTATTTTCCGTTCTATAGGTAATCAATTATGGAAGTGTAACGTGGGTCATTGTGCAGCATCCAGTATCCATCCTGCAGTTTCTGCGTGATCGGGCCAGTTGCCCCCGAACCAATGATTTGGCCATCGATTTTAGTAATTGGTATAATTCCTCCGGCTGTACTGGTAGCAAACACTTCGTCAGCTGAACGTGCATGATCAGGAGCAAGGTTATCCTGAATAACTCTATACCCATACTCTGTTGCCAATTCTATTGCTGTTTTGCGAGTAATTCCTTCGAGAACCCCTTTTGCAGGAGTCGTTAATTCGGAGTCCTTCACAATAAAAATATTGAATCCAGGCCCCTCCATTATGTTTCCGTGCGAATCAATCACCACTGCTGTTTCTCCACCACGATCGTATGCTTCAAACTGTCCCATCACTAAATCAAGCCAATGATAATTTTTAATAACGGGATCAACAGACTCTGCTGGTATTCGTTGTTTATGACTCACGACCAGGTTCAGTCCTTTTTGTGGTTCTGTGATCCAAACGAACGGAATTGCAAATGAGAAAAATTGATTGGTGCATGATCTTGGATCTCTTGAGCCTGGTTTGGGTAGGCCACGAGTAGTAATCATTTCAACATAAGCATCACGCAATCCGCTGGCCTTAACACAGTTACTCAAAATTAAGTGCA
>JAQIBP010000139.1 GCA_027858995.1 Deltaproteobacteria bacterium
CTATATGATGCGAATACAATTGGGTTTGAAACGAAAACTCAAAAAGCAAACTTTTACCAAAAACCCTTGTCAAGTAAAAAATGACATCGGATGCATTTTTTTTGCTGAATAATTACAAAAAGTGTAGATATTATTTATTTGTTATAACGTATAAATAATATACTTGGGGATGAAAATAAAGGGATATTAAGACTGGCAGGTTGATCAGGCAAAACAAGCCTCTCGTGACAGAGTGGAAACAGATTACAATTGAAAGACTATTTTGAATAAAAGGAGATTTGTACATGAAATATATTGGAGCACATGTAAGTACAAAAGGAGGGGTTGAAAACGCTCCTTTCAATGCACATGAAATTGGGGCAAATGCTCTGGCTCTCTTTACAAAGAATCAGCGTCAGTGGGCAGCAAAGCCCTTGACCAATCAAAATATTGAGCTGTTTAAAGAAAATTGCCAAAAATATGGGATTAATCAGGATCAAATCCTTGCCCATGACTCATATCTGATTAATCTTGGACATCCTGAATCCCAGGGCCTTGAAAAATCAAGAAAGGCTTTTGTTGATGAAATGCAGAGGTGTGAGCAGCTTGGTATTAAAATGCTTAATTTTCATCCCGGCAGCCATTTAAAAAAGATTTCACAGGAAAAATGTTTGAAGACCATTTCAGATTCCATTAATCTAAGTCTTGATATGACAACTCAGGTTACGGCTGTTATTGAAAATACAGCAGGGCAGGGCAGTAACATGGGATTCACCTTTGAACAGATTGCTGCCATTATTGATAATATAAAGGATAAAACCCGTGTTGGAGTCTGCATTGATACATGTCATGCATTCAGTGCAGGATATGATTTAAAAGATAGGTTTAATAAAACATGGCAGGAGTTTGATAAGATCATAGGATTTAAATATCTAAAGGGAATGCACCTTAATGATTCCAAAAAGGCTTTTTCCTCCAGAGTAGACCGTCATGAGAGCATAGGAAAAGGAACTTTGGGAATTGAAGTTTTCAGGCAGATCATGCTTGATTCGCGTTTTGACAATAGTCCCCTTATTCTTGAGACTCCAAATAGTGATATATGGGCTCAGGAGATTGCTCTTTTAAAAGGGTTTGCAGATAATTAATGTTTGAATGAAAATTCACCCATCTGCTTCGTTGCTTCAAAATTTTGAAATCCTCATGTACTTCAGTACACTCCGGTTTCAAAATTTCTTGCGCCTCACATATGGGCAATTTTTCATCCAAACATGGATTTTCAGTCAGGCTCTAATTAGGTATTTTTGTTAGACAGGTTGTTAATTAGTATATTCTGCCATTAATGTGTCATAGGCTTTCTGGATTTCAAGAAATTTTTCATTGGCAAGGTTGGAAAAATCTTTACCAAGATGGGAGAGCTTGTCAGGATGATATTTTTTTATGGCCTGCCTATATGCATTTTGAATCTCTTTTTTACTCGCATCAGGTGTGATACCAAGAACTTCATGGGGTGTTGGAATAGATTTTGATGATCTGTTTTTATTAGTTTGTTGATAGTCTCTTTTTTTATTTGTCCCTTTTTTAGAAGTAAAACTTGCATGGTTCTGTCCAGATGGCTGCTTAAAGGGATTTTGTTTTTTAAAAAAGAAGTTGGGCAGTTTTCCAAATCGGATAAGATAATAAATTGAAGCAATAACCACACCATCATCAATCCATCCAACAAAGGGCAGCAGCAGATCTGGAATAATATCCACCGGGCTTATGAGATAAGCCAGTCCAAATATAATTAAAATTGTTTTAAGATAAAAACTCAAAAGGGTTACTCCCTGTTAAGCACATCAATCATGGTGTATAGTTTTCTTGTGCTGTCAGACTCTTCAAGTTTTTGAACAAGAAACATGACAGCATCAAAAGTACCATTCACATATATATCTCTGCCATTTATATTGTGCTTGAATTCAAACATAGCTGATCCATCTTCTGCCTTTAAGGTATAGGTGTGCCAGCCATGACCGGTTAGATATTCCTTTGGGATTTTCAGCTCCTGCTCCTGTATTTTGGGATCCCTTATCATTTTAATATCATTTACATCAAAATCTGGTCCAAGTTTATTAAAATAACCAACCATAGCTTTTGCTGTGCCGGAAGTGTCTGCTTTACCGTTTTGATGGCTTTCAATAACTTCAAGTGTATAGCCATGAAAAAGGTCGGGAAAACTGTTTGCAGCATACTCCATCATTGCCTGGAATCCCACAATCTGTTTGGCCATATTAGGAGCAATAACAGCAGGTGTTGAAGCCTGTCTTACAGTTTGTTCAAGTTTGTCCCTGTCGCCTCCTGTTGTTCCCATGACAAAAGGTATCTTGTTTTGTGTATAAAACAGGGCATTAGAATTAACAGCTGTGGGATGGGTATAATCAACTGCAATAAAAGATGCTGATTGTGATTTGATCTCTTTGATTTTTTCATCTCTTGTGTCTGGTTTTATAAGCTCAAAAGTGATGTCATCAATGTTTATTGTTTTGTTTTCAATTTCCTGCCCTGTAAGGGAGAGGGGTAATACATTGAATCTGTCATCTTTTAAAGCAGAGGCTGTCATGGTTTTTGCAACATTTCCAGGCAGACCATTGATCATGATATCTATTTTTTCCATTGTTGCCAGCTCCTTATATTGATAGAGTAAGTTTTGATAGTTTGGGTATCTTATTATCCATGTTCAAGTCAGTAATAATTTGTTTTAAACTTTGTATGGAGTCAGGAATATATTGTTCAAATTTTTCTCTCTTTTTTATCTGACTTAAAAAGCTGAATGTCCCGAGAAACTGCATATTTCTTGTTAAACTGCAATAGTGATAACATTGTAAAAAATTTCCTTTTTTATCCTGGCTTAGTTTTAATTTCTCCATAACATACTTCAAGAGTTTATCTCTTATTTTATCCTTCAGATTAACATAGGGATCAATCAATAAAGATGCAAGGTCGTATTGCAGGGGGCCTGACCTTGCGCCTTGAAAATCAATAAAATAAACTCTATTGTTCTTTACCATAATATTTCTTGACTGCATGTCACGGTGCATTAAACCAATGAATCCATATTTCAGCGCATTATCTGCAATATGGTTGAATTCTTTTGAAAAATCATTAAAAGAAAAATTTAATTTCATATAGTCTTGTATAAATTCTTTTATGAAATATCCACACTCTTTTTCAAGGATTAACTCTTTTGAATAGGTTTGAGTCTGGCATGTCCACTCTTTGTTAAAGTCAATAAATCCTTTGATGGAAAAACCGATGAGTTCATCAATTACTTTTTTATAGAGTTTGAGTGTAAATTCATCACTCTTTTTTTCTTTTATCCGGGTTTCAAGGTTGATATCTCCAAGATCTTCAAGAATTACATTTCCTGAGAGTTTATCAAAGTTATAGATTTGGGGGACAGGTATCTCTTTTAATGAGAGATGGTTTCCAATATTAATAAAAGCATTAATTTGTAAAAGTTCATCACTTTCAGGCATGCAGATACCGTGATCTGAGATTATTAAAGAGCTGTCACCATATTTCACCCTGTACCAGTTACGGTCAGATCCGTCTCCTGCAAGCCTGTCAACTTGTATGTTTTTAATTGCACCTTGATCTATCTTAAATTGAGATGCAGCCAGTAACAAAAGAGAAGTCATGGAGTAAGAGTTTTTAGTTCCTATATCAGACCAGAAAATGTTTTTATCAACTAAAGCTTTTACCTGTTTTGTTTTACAAAGGTTCTTATATACTTCAATACTTGAGAATATCTTTTTATCTGGAAAGCGGGCAAAAATTTTTGGAGATAAAATCTGAACACCTGTAAATGCAAGACCTCTGGTTTTTGCATCAAAGTCTTGAATATAGCCAAAGTCATCTGTTTTTACTTTGTTGAACTGATCATGGTCATGTAAAACAAGAGTTGCCAGACAATTTGACTGTTCATGAAAATTATATGCTTTTTTTAGATTGATATTTGAAATAATATCAGAATTTATGACAAAAAAAGGGTGGTTTTCCAAAAAAGGTTTTGCATTGGCAATGGCGCCGCCAGTATCAAGAATGACAGGTTCATGTATTGTGTGAATAATATCACAGTATCTGTTTTGCATAACAAAGTCTTTTATCTGTTCATGCAGATGGTGTGTATTGATCACAATTTGTTTGCAACCAGTGTCCACAAGTTTCTGGATTATATGCTCAAGCATGGGACTTGACATTAATGTAAACAAGGGTTTTGGAATGGCTTGAGTATAGGGTAAAAGTCTTGTGCCTAAACCAGCTGCAAGGATCAGTGCTTTCATGATTTTTAAATTGAGATTAAAAGAATAAGGCGGTCAATAATATTTTTGTAGGAGTCACTCTGTATCTGGTTTTTGGAACTGATAATTTCATTTTTAGTAAAAAAATTAGCAGCATTTTTATAATTAATATGGGATAGGGACTCTTTTAAAGTTATTATTTTGCTTTTGTAAAGTTTTGTTCCAATAGCATGAATCTTTTTGACCCTGTCTTTTCCCTCATGTTTGTCTGGCCCATGTTTTTCAAAATATAAAAGTGTAGTTTTATAAGATTCGAGAAATGGCAGTAAAAAGGCAGCCAGCCATTTTAGTTTACGCAATCCTTGAGAAGTAATGTTAAACATATCAAAATCAGATGGATCCGGTACAATTATTCCTTCGTTTATAAATCCTTTGAGTGATTTTGTAATATCCTCTTCACAAATAGTTTTTTCATCAAAGAAAAATTCATCTATAAACATTTTTTCTAAAAAATTAAATCTGTTTATGAGGTCGGAAGTTGAAAATTGAAATCTGTCAATTTCAAGTATGGCAACAGCAGTATATGCAAAATGAACAAAAAATGAAATTACAGAGTTTTTATAATAATCCAGGATGGGGCGTTTATTATCCTTTACAATAAAAATAGTATATTCTGTCATCTCATCATCATCTTCATCTGCAAGCTCAATAAAATTTCTTGTAATAAAGTTTTTAATAACTGCATCCAAAGTATAATCTTGATCAATCAATAGAGATTCAGAAAGCTCTGCATTCATGAACATAAGCATATTCATGTAGGTGTTTATCCTCTCTGTCATAAGTTCTTTTGCAAAACTGTTTTTCGGGCAGTTTAATACAGCGCTTGCAATAATACCATGGGGTGTAGCCACAGCGTTGGTATTGATTGAATTGATAAGTTTATATCCAAAGTTTTTAACAAATTGCATATACTCTCTCGTTGAAGTTTTGGCAATATCAATATTTTTTTCTTTAATATAATCTTTAACAGATATGGGCTCATTAAATCTCATATATACTTTGCCGTATTTTTTCTTTAAAAATTTACGTGCATTAATCAGGTTCTTGAGAGTTTCAGGACTTTTTTTACCGCCTTCAATCTCTTTGATATAAGCATCCTCCTCAAGAACTCGGTCATAGCCTATAAATATAGGTACAAAAAAAAGATCACTGCAGGCTCCGCTGTTATAAGCGTTAATCAACATGCCAAGGCCGCCTGGTTTTGGTGAAAGCAGTTTACCTGTCCTGCTTCTTCCACCCTCAATAAAAATTTTTATATTAAATCCTTCAGATAAAAGTTTTTCCAAGTATGATCCGAAAATTTTTGAATAGAGTGGTGCTCCTTTAAAGGTACGTCTTATAAAAAATGCCCCGCCTCGTCTGAACAAAGGGCCTAATGGCCAGAAGGAGAGATTTTTGCCTGCTGCAATATGGGGACATGGCATATTGTTATTAAACATGACATAGGGCAGCAATAGATAGTCTAAGTGGCTTTTATGGCAGGGCACAAGAATGAGAGGAGCTTCAGTTGATGCTTCTCTCATCCTGTTGATTTCCTCCTCATTAACAACAAGCTCTTCAAATAGATTGTCAAACGCCCAGTTTAAAATCATGCTTGCAAGATTGATGATACGCAAATTGTAATTTGCAGCAATCTCTTTGATATAGACAGCAGCTTTTTTATGGGTTTTTTTCAAGGTGAGTTTGTTTTGTGAAGCATAATCAGCCAGATATTCGCGCAAATCTTTTTTTGTTAAAATATCTTCTGTAATTTCCTGTCTTGATTTTAAAACAGGTCCGGTTACACTTTTTATCTGTCTGTTAAGAATATCAACGAGATGACGTCTCAGCCTGTGGGCCTGGAATTCCGAAGCAAGTTGTTCAATATCAGTTCGTGTGATAAAATCTTTTAAATTAACCGGGCTGGCAAATTCAACTTTGATTTTTTCAGGGTTTCTTATTATGGTTAAAAAGCGTTTTATTATACCGGGTCTCTCATGGGTCCCGAAAAGGATATCAATTATGCCTGGATGCTTTGTCATGGGCTTTGAAATATAAATGATGTTTTCCGGAATAATTATTATTGGTTTAGCAATGCTTTTTTGAAGCTCGATTAAGACAAAAAGCGGGTCAGGGCTTGATTTGATGAAACGTTTATAAAAGTCCTCTTCTTCAATCAGGCTTATAAATCCTGATTTGCCGTTTTTTAACTCTCTTGTAATATAGCCTGATGAATAGGCATCTTTAAATTGAAAATTATGAAGAAAATAATCAATATGGCATAAAAAGAATTGAAACAGCTGTTTTACCGGCAAAAGGAAAAAAAATCTAAAGTCAAAACCTATTTGAGGATATGGAAGGTCAAGGTCTTTGAGTTTGGTATGATAATATAAAAAATCTAAAAATCTTTTGTTTTTGCTTGCATATACAACAATATTTTCTTGATCAATATCTTTTATTTTTTTTATATTGTACTCATCAAAATTGAGTTTATTTACCAGACGTTTAATAAGCCTTTTAATAAGAAAACCGCTGTTGCCAGGATAAAAACATAAAAAATGGTCATAAGTATTACCCAGCATATATTTTATTGCACAGCGAATCCTAAATTTTATATTTTTGATAAAATTTTTAGGCTTTTCCAATATCTTCATTATTTTCCCTTTAAGGATATTTCATCAATGATTGAACCTAAAGTCCAGCGCGTAAACGACTAATTAATTCATGAGCGGGCCGGATGTAAATTATCAAAGGTTTCCAAGAATGGCAATCTTTAAATCCTTAAGATTTTTCAAATCCTCCTTTTTTTAAAAAAAATATGGCAACAGATATCAGGTATTTTATCTTGACTATATGAATTTGCAACTCATAATAGGGTTTTGGAAATTCATGTTATCCCTCTATTAAGCATTGCCAGATAAAATCTTTATGATTTGAAAATAGTCTTGATAAAAGAAAAACCTTATGCTATTTTTTTTACCCTGAGTTGAGATTTTCTAATTTACTAAAGTATAATAAAGAATAAACTATTATTGAGTTAATTTTTAGGAGGATCTATTTATGAAAACGTTAATCGGTGGAGCAATCGCAGTACTTCTCGGCGTAGTTGGCCTGGCTGTCTGGTTTAATCAGTTTTTAGTATTACTGGCAGGAAGTATTCCTATAGTGCTTCTTCTCGGTGGTGGTCTTGCTCTCTACCTTGGATTTGATGAGCTTAAAGATTCCTGGAAAAAAGATGAGGGAAGTGAAGCTCCTGCACCCGGAGATGATAAAACCAAAATTGCAGAGCTTGAAAAAGAGATTGATGACCTGAAAAAAACAAAATAGATAAAAATTTTGAATTCTCTGTTTCTAATAAATGAATAGCACCATTTAAATTAGGAGTTATCGTCAATTCAAAATTGAGCTTTAAAACTAAAGAGGTCAGGAATTATTCCTGACCTCTTTTAATGGCAGAAGTTGCAAGAAAATCTGCCACTTCATTCTCTTTAATACCTGAATGTCCTTTCACTTTAATAAAGCATAAATCATTAAATTTATCTATTAATGTTCTAATATCTGAAACAAGTTTTTTGTTTTTTTGCGGTTTCCAACCCTTTGTCAAAAGTCCAATGGAGTAACTTGAGTCTGAAAAAATACGAACAGGCAGATCATGCCGTTTTAATTTTTCCAATGCCACTTTAATTGCAGTTAATTCAGCAATATTATTAGTTGCTTGGCCAATATATTTTGAGATTTCTTTTCTCTTTTGTTCATAAATTAAAAGTATACCTATGCCTGAAGGACCAGGATTGCCGGATGAAGCCCCGTCTGTATAAATTTTAATACAATTGTCGGGTATATCACTGTCAATGGCAATTTTTTTTGCAGATTTTTTTTGATTTTTTTTTGAGCCTGATTTATTTTGGGAAGGAATGGCCTGGTCTTCTGATTTTAGACTTTCAAGTTTTACTTTATATTCGTAATCTTGTTTTAAATTGTATTTTATCAACACCTTTCCTTTTTCTACCACAAGGTTTTTATCAGTGTCAGCTGCTGCCCAGACCTTATTGCCCTTAAAACTCATCCTTTTCCAGTTATTGTCATTGTTTTGATTATTCATATAAATAATATTTTCCTGAAAGTGATTTAAACTTTTCAAGTCCTTGTTCCCATTGATTTGATAATAGAGATAAATTTTCTAAATTTATCAATTTTTCTCTAAGTTTCTTGCTTCCGAGAATAATATCCATTGGCATTTTTTCATGCTCGTATTCATAGGGAGGGTTTTTAAATTCAAACTCATTTTTATGATACTTGATAATCAGCTGCATTAAAATCAAAGAAGATAAATAAGGCCTGAATTTTTCTCTGTTTGTTATATGTATTTGAAATCCTTTGCAAACATTACTCTGCCATTTTCCCGATGTTGGTTCAAAATTAACAGGGCGAAGATTTGCTCCTTTTATCAGATCATCTGCAGGAAGTTTAATTTTTTTGGTATCCATAAAGGGGGCTCCAAATTGTTCAAAGGGTAAAGCAGTACCTCTTCCTTCAGATATGTTTGTTCCTTCGAAAATAACCTGCCCCGGGTAAACCATGCAGGAGTGGGCAGTTGGAAGGTTCGGGGAGGGAGATATCCAAACAAGCTCTGTGTCAGACCAATACATCTTTCGTTTCCAGTTGGACATGGGTACAATGCCAAGATCACATCCAAGGTTGAATTCCCTGTTAAAAAATTGTGAAATTTCTGCAATGGTCATCCCGTGACGCATTGGAATGGGAAATCTTCCCACAAAAGAGGTGTACTCTTGTGACAGAATATTGCCTTCAATCTGGGTGCCGCCAATGGGATTTGGGCGATCAAGAATAAGAACTTGCTTTTTTTGCTTTGCTGCAATCTCCAAGCAGTAGGAAACGGTGTAAATAAATGTATAAACCCTGGTCCCGACATCCTGGAGATCAATAATTAACACATCTATCTTGTCAAACATTTTTTTGGTGGGAATTCTTGTATTGGAGTAAAGACTGTAAATGGGAATATTTAATTCAGGCTCCATACTATGATTTGATTCAATCATATTGTCCTGTTTTTCAGCATAAAATCCATGTTGTGGAGAAAATAGAGCCTTTAATTGCCCTGGAAATTTTTTTTGTATGAGTTTTGAAGCATGATTGAACTGGCCGTCAACAGATGCTGGATTGGATAGCAGACCAAGGCGTTGTTTTTTAAGATGTTCAGGTGGATTTTTTATAAGGTTTTCAAGTCCAAGCGTTACTATTTGTTTCATAGGAGTCACAGTTTCCAGGGTGTTTAAAGCAAAGTTTTGAGTTCTGCTTTTTATATACATACCTAATAGTAAATATTCAACACTTGAGTGGAATTTTTGCACGGTAAATATATTCTGACATTTAAAATGCGCCAAATAAAAATAAATTCACCATGTTGACTTTTTGTCATGTGATTTATTGATTTATCTTGTTTTTTTAGCAAATGCTTGCAATTAAATTCCTAAGGCTTATTATATGTTCAAGAGCATTCCAATAAACCATAAAAAAGGATCTGCAAGTGGAACCTTCTGAAGAAAAAAGGTGCTATGAGAGGTATGAATACAGTAGTCCAATGTTACTGTACCGGATGGATTATCAGGATCAATACTATTATGCAGAGATGCAAGATTACAGCAAGGGAGGGTTGTCCTTGTTGAGCAATGAAAAACTTGTTGTGGACCAGCTTGTTTATCTTGAGATGAAAAATTATGATGAATATGCAACAGGTCCTGAAAAACACAAGAGTTACAGTGGCAGTGTCAAATGGGCAAGTCCTTATTTATCGTCAAATAGTGATGCCAAGGCTTCCTATAAGTATGGCATTGAATATCACGAGCATTGAAATTCATCTGTATTAAAAAAATAAATTCAAGTTATTCAAGATCCCACAAATTTTCAAATCCTAACCTGGACAAACCAGAACCAAACAGGTTTCTTAATTCTCTTGCCAAAAAAACACGAAATTGAGAATTAAGATCCTACTTAGATATATTCTTTTCAAATGATATAAAGAGAATAATAATTTTATGAAATTTAAAATCAATAAACAGATTGAAAGTCTTAAACCATATGAGCCCGGCAGACCACTCAAGGAAGTTGCACGGCAATATCAGCTTAAAAAGGTAATCAAGCTTGCATCCAATGAAAATCCACTGGGTTTTTCTCCAAATGTTAATGATGCAGTCTTAAAAGCTATGAAAGATATGAACCGGTATCCGGAATCTGCTGCCAATGATTTAAATAACAAACTTGCTGAAAAATTTCATCTGTCCCGGGAGAATATTGTACTTGGCAATGGTTCAGATGATATAATTGCTCTTTTATGTCATGGATTTTTAAATGAAGGCGATGAAGCTTTAATGCCGCTACCTTCATTTTTAATGTATGAAATCAGTGTTAAAACCGCCAAAGGTGTGCCTGTTATGGTGCCGTTAAACGATTTTTCAACTAATCTTAAAGGTATTGTTGAAAAAATTTCATCAAAAACCAGACTGATTTTTATAACCAACCCATTTAATCCAACAGGCAGCACAATCAGTTTTGATGAGTTTAATGAATTTGCACAGCAGGTACCCCAGGATATTATTATTGTAGTGGATGAAGCATATATTGAATTTGTCAGGAGTGATAAAGTATATAATTCCTTGAAAAATTCTTTGCAGGATCAGAGAATTGTCTCGTTAAGGACCTTTTCCAAAGCTTACGGGCTTGCAGGGTTCAGAATAGGGTATGGAATTATGGATGCTCAAATTGCTCAAATTTTAAATAGAATAAGGCAGCCATTTAATGTAAATTCCCTTGCCCAGGTAGCTGCTGTTGCAGCGCTTGATGATGAGGTTTTTTTTAAAAAAAGTATTCAATCCACCCATGAAAGCCTTGATTTTATGTTTAATGAACTTGAGAATTTCGGGATTCATTGTCTGCCAACCCAGTCCAATTTTTTCATGCTGGATATTAAAACAGATGCAGGAGAGGTGTTTGAAAAAATGTTAAAACTCGGTGTTATTGTAAGATCAATGAAATCATACGGGTTTGATACTTTTTTGCGGGTTAATACAGGAACAAAACAAGAAAATTTCACCTTTCTCCAGGCCCTTAAAAAGGTTTTAAAAAAATAAGGATTTTAACAATGGCCACAAGCATTATCACCATTGATGGCCCTGCCGGTGCAGGCAAAACAACTGTAAGCAAATTATTGTCACAAAAACTTGGGATTATTTATGTGGATACAGGGGCCATATACAGAGGGGTTGCTTTTGAAATAAAAAACCAGAACATTGAGTGGGAAAATGATTCCACGCTTGAAATTTTTTTAGAAGGCCTTGACCTGAATTTTATTAAAAAAAATGGTTCTCTACTATTAATATCATCGGGTCGTGATATTAGTAAATTTATCAGAACACCAGAGATATCAATGCTTGCATCTTCCTCTTCTGCAAGACCTCAAGTGCGTGCTGAATTGCTTGATATTCAAAGAAAGATTGCAAAAACAGAGGATGCAGTTTTTGAAGGCAGGGATATGGGAACTGTTGTTTTTCCTGAAGCTGAATATAAATTTTACCTTTTTGCAGATCTCGCTGTTCGTGCAAAAAGACGATATGATGAAATGCCTAATAAAGTAAAAAATATCAATAAGGTTGAGCAGGAGATGCAAACAAGGGATAATAATGATTCTCAAAGAGAGACAGCACCCTTAAAACCTGCAACCGATGCCATTAAAATTGACTCTACTTTTTTAACTATCGAACAAGTGGTTGAAAAAATGCTGAGAATAATTGAAAAAGCTTGAAAAGAGCAATAATCCTATTGATTTCTCTCTTTTTATTTGTTATAAAAGAGAATTGTACTTAGCCATATTACCGCTATGGCTGGTGCAAAAAAAAATGACTAAGGGAGATTAATATTAATGAATAACATTGCTGAAGAAAACGAAAATCAAAAAATGAATACTGAAATTAAAGAAGAAAAAGAAGAAAAAGAAGAAAAAGATGATTCTGTGCCTGAAATCACAGGGGAAGAATCAATGGAAGAGCTTTTGGGCATTTATGAGTCCAGTCTTAAAAAATTTGAAGAGGGACAAGTGGTAACCGGAACTGTAATTTCTGTTACAAGGGATATGGTTCTTGTGGATGTTGGATATAAATCTGAAGGGCCGATTTCCATTCAGGAATTCATTGATGAAGAAGGCAATGTGGATGTCAATGTCAATGATGAATTTGAGGTAATGATTGAAGTGTGGGATGAAGAAGAAGAGACTGTTCTTTTGTCCCGTGAAAAAGCTAAAAAAGTTAAAGTATGGCTTGCAATTAAAGAAATTTATGATGCAGATGAAACCATTGAAGGTGAAATTACCAGCCGGGTTAAAGGTGGTTTTTCTGTTGATGTAGGATTACTGGCATTTCTTCCTGGCTCCCAGGCAGATCTGAGACCCATCCGTAATATGGATGAAATGGTAAACAAGACCTATACATTCAAAATTCTAAAATATAATCAAAAAAGAAACAATATTGTCCTGTCAAGGCGGGTCCTGCTTGAAGCAGAACGCGATAAACTGCGCAGTACAACCTTGGAATCCATTGAAGATGGCAATGTCATGGAAGGTATTGTTAAAAATATAACTGAATATGGAGTCTTTGTTGATCTTGGTGGAGTGGACGGACTTTTGCATATTACTGATATTTCATGGGGAAGAGTTAAGCATCCATCAGAACTTTTTAATGTTGGAGATACAATCAATGTTAAAATTCTCTCCTTTGATCTTGAAAGAGAGAGAGTATCCCTTGGCATGAAACAACTGACTCCCGATCCCTGGACAACTGTGGGAGAAAAATATGCGGTTGGTTCAAAAATCTCTGGAAAAGTTGTCAGTTTGACAGATTATGGTGCATTTATTGAACTTGAAGCAGGGGTTGAAGGTTTAATCCATGTATCAGAAATGTCATGGACAAGAAAAATACGTCATCCTTCCCAGGTGGTAACTGTCGGCGAGATTATAGAAGCGGTTGTCCTTGATATGAAACCTGATAACAGGAGAATTTCTCTGGGAATTAAACAGACCGTGGAGAATCCATGGGAAGTTATCTCCCAAAAATATCCTGTTGGTACCATTATTGAGGGTAAAATCAAAAACATCACTGAGTTTGGTCTTTTTATCGGTATTGATGATGATATTGACGGACTTGTACATATCTCTGATATCTCCTGGACAAAAAGAATTAAACATCCATCTGAAGTTTATAAGAAAAACGAAACTATTCAGGCTGTTGTTCTTGATATAGACAAAGGAAATGAAAGATTTTCTCTTGGTATTAAACAGACTCAGGCTGATCCATGGGAATCTGTGAGCACGCGTTATGAAGTTGGCAAGGAGATATCAGGAGTTATTACTAATTTGACTGATTTTGGTGTTTTTGTTGAACTTGAAGAAGGTATTGAAGGCCTTGTCCATGTATCAGAAATCAGCAAAGAAAATGTGAAAAATCCAAAAGAGCATTACAAAGTTACTGAAACTATTACAGCAAAAGTAATGAATATTAACAGTGATGAAAGACGTATCGGTCTTTCCATCAAACGGCTTGTAGAAGATGATGATGATAAATCTTTTAAAAAATTTACTAAAGACATGAAACCTGCTACTTCATCTTTTGGTGAAATATTGAGAAACAATATTCAAGAACAGATTGATGCCACTAAAGACGAAAAACCTGAAAAAGCTGTTAGTGAAGAACCTGAGGAACAGGATTCAGATACTATAGTGAAAGCAGACAGTGATGCAAAAGCAGATAGTGCTGAAGAGTTAACTATCACTGAAACAGGCAGCGCTGAAGAGACAGACTCAGAAGAGACAAAAACTGAAGAAGTTAAAGCTGATGAAGTTAAAGCTGATGAAGCAGATGATGACAAAACAGATAATCCTGAAGAAAAATAGTCTGTTTTAAATGTATGTATCAGGGCTGAATTATTAAGTTTTAACTCAGCCCTTTTTTTTACCAAGTGTCAGGACAATATATCAACGTAGGATATTATATATGTATGCCAGACGACATCCATTTCTTTTTTTCTTAATAACCATTGTAATCTGCTCTACAATAATGTTTTCAGGATTTGTATTGCTACTGTCTTTTGGTTCAAAAATGGTCTCTTCCGGATTTACACGTAACAATGCTTTATCTAATGGCAATGTAGGTATTGTGGAGATTAATGGGATAATATTGTCTTCAAAAAAAATCATCGAGAATATTAAAACTTTCCGGGATGATGATTCCATTAAAGCAATAATTTTACGCATTGACTCTCCAGGAGGTGGGATAGGCCCTTCCCAGGAAATATATCGTGAAGTCATGAAAACAAAAAGAGATAAAAAAATTATCACCTCCATGGGATCGGTTGCAGCTTCAGGGGGATATTATATTGCATCTGCAACTAATAAAATAATTGCTAATGCAGGGACTCTAACCGGAAGTATTGGTGTGATTATGGAGTATGCCAATATTGAGGAAATTGCGAAAAAAATCGGGATATCTCCTGTAGTTATTAAAAGCGGTAAATTTAAAGATATTGGTTCTCCTTTAAGGGAGCTAAATGATTCAGAACGAAAGATTCTTCAGGATCTTGTGAATGAACTTCATCTGCAATTTGTCAATGATGCTGCAAAGGCCAGGGGAATTGACGTTGAGACCATGCTGACACTTGCAGATGGTAGAGTTTATACAGGTCAAAAAGCTCTTGATTTAAATTTAATAGATCGTCTCGGTAATCTTGATGATGCTGTTCAATGGGTGGGAGAACTTGCTGGTATAAAAGAGAAATTAAAGCCGGTTTATCCCAAGGAAGACAAGATTACATTTATTAAAAGACTTGCAGATACTTTATTCAAAGATCTCAACATCTCCGGCACCGTAACGGATAATCTGCGGTATATCATCAATTAAAGAGACAACACTTGATGGCGATCCTGGTACAGGTCCGCCATCTATCACCACATCAATATTTTTCATAAAATAATCATGGAGCAGGGAAGGATTTTCGAAAATTGTTCCATGGGGATCAGTTGCACTGGTTGATATCATGGGATGATCAAGTTTACTGGCAATGGCAAGAGCAATATTGTTATCCGGTACTCTTATTCCAGCAGTTTTTCGTTTGGTCAGCATGATTTTGGGGACCATTTTAGAACCCGATAATACAAATGTATATGGTCCTGGCAGCAGTCTTTTCATGTTCCTGTAAGCAAAATTAGATACTTTGGCATATTTTGAAATATTTTTCAGGTCAGGGCAGATAAAACTGAAGGGTTTGGTTTTTTGCCTCTGCTTTAGAAGATAAATTTTTTCAATGGTTTTCTTGTTCATGATATCACATCCGATCCCATAAAATGTATCAGTAGGATAGGCAATAATACCACCTTGTTTTATAATCTCCACCACTCTGGAAACCTGACGCTCCTGTGGATTTTGTGAATTTATCTTTAATAACATGGCAATTTAAAATATTAAATTTTTTTAAAAATGATAGCAACACAAGGCAAGATATATGTAAAATTTAACCCTGTCAATCAATTACGCTATTAATCATGGTTAAAGGCAATCTTGAGTCCAAATCCAATAAAAATAATTCCGGAAAGTTTGTATAATATGCTTTCTGCAGTTTTATTATTTCTTAAGGTATTTGTCATATACGAAGCAGCAAAAGCTATAAAAATTGAATAGATTGTTCCAATAACAAGGAATGTGGCGCCAAGAACAAGAAAAGGCATAGGACCGCTTGCATAATCCTGATTGATAAACTGTGGTAAAAAAGAGATAAAAAACAGGCCCACTTTAGGATTCAGGATATTTGTAAAAACACCCTGTTTATATATTTTTATTAGTCTCTTTGGTCTATGAGCATTGGATAAAGTTTTTAATACCTGATTTTTTTCCATAAACATTCTTATTCCAAGATAGATCAGATACAATGCTCCTGCCCATTTTATCATGGAAAAAACAGGAGCAGATGTGGCTAAAATCATTGACAATCCAAAGGCAGCGCAAAGCACATGGACAACACAGCCTGATATTACACCTGCAACAGATACAAGGCCCGCATCTTTTCCCTGGGAAGCACTGCGGGTCAGGATATACATGGTGTCAGCACCCGGGGTTAAAGTCAGAATGATTGCGGCAATGATAAATCCCATATAATTTTCAATTCCAAACATTGTCTGTCCTATCCCTTTAAAACTTTTATATGAAAGAACGACTAAGTAGCATCAATTCTTTCATGGTTTGCGTGTGACCTTTAACCTGAAGGTCAGAAACCAGGTTATTGTGTGGCACACCAGTGATCAAAAATCAGATTCGCCAGCTTCTGCCCTTCAGGGTACATGGCGGTTAATCAAATAGAGCATTAATGAAAAGTCTGGAATCAAAATCCTGTAGATCTTCAATTTGTTCTCCTACACCAATATATTGAATCGGCAGCTTCATGGTGCTTGCAATTGCAGCAACAATACCGCCTTTGGCAGTGCCATCAAGTTTTGTTAAAGCAATCTGGCTTAGAGTTACAGCTTCATTAAAAATTTTGGCCTGGGAAATTGAGTTCTGTCCTGTTGTGGCATCAAGAACCATTAAGACTTCATGGGGTGCTCCAGGCAGCCTTTTATTAACAGAGCGCTTGATTTTTTTCAGCTCTTCCATGAGATTTTTTTGTGTATGAAGTCTGCCTGCTGTATCAATCAATAAGATATCAATATCTCTTGCAATGGAGGCTTCAACAGCATCATAGGCAACCGCAGCAGGATCTGCCCCCTCTTTGTGTTTTACAATGGATGCATTTGATCTGTCTGCCCAGATTTCAACTTGTTCGATTGCTGCAGCCCTGAATGTATCTGCGGCTGCAATAAGTACTTTTTTCCCTTTGGAAGTAAATTTCATGGCAAGCTTGCCCAGAGTCGTGGTCTTACCGGTTCCATTAACTCCAACCACCATAATCACATGGGGTTTTTTAAGGGGAATTTTTTCTTTGTTGTCAAGATTGTTTATATCTTCCGGAAACAGGTCAATTAATTCTTCTTTTAACACCTCTTTGAGTTCATTGGCATTGGATAATTTTTTTGCCTTTTTCTTTATTTTTTTCATCATTGCCATGGTAATATCAATACCAAGGTCAGAAGTGATGAGCAACTCTTCCATCTCTTCAAAAAGATCTTCATCAACAGCCTTATTGGAGACAAAAAGTTCATTAATATCTGTGGTTAATACCTGTCGTGTTTTTGAAAGCCCGGCTTTAAGTCTTGAAAAAACTGTGTTTTCCTCTTCTTTTTTTTCAGAACTCTTTTTTTTAAATATATTAAATTCCAACTCTATTACTCCATAAAATATTAATTTTTTTATGTGTTTTACATTTTTCTCATAATAGAATCAAGGTTGAATCATTATAAATGTTATCTCATATAATTGAAAATTTAATCTGAAAATAAATTTGTCCTACACCACTACTTATAGTACAGTTATTTTTATGATTATAATTATTGTCCTATAACCATTTGCAATGGAGATAAAACAGTAGTGAAAAATGCTAAAAACCCCCCTTTTTTTTATGGATATACAATTATTGTTGCAGGTTTTTTTATCCAGGCGGTGGTTTGGGGCACGAGCAATAGTTTCGGTGTGTTTTTTGATCCTCTAATTAAAGAGTTTGGCTGGTCAAGAGCAACCATTTCCGGTGCAGCCTCATTAGGATTTCTGGTGCATGGTATATCGAGTATTGCTTTGGGAAATCTCAATGACCGCTTCGGGCCTCGATTAATTATGTCGGCCTGTGGCCTGTTCCTTTGTTTGGGCTTCCTTTTGATGGGCATACTCAATTCTGTATGGCAGTTATATTTTTTCTATGGCCTAATCGTCTCTATCGGACTTGGCGGAATAGATGTTATCCCTTTATCAACTGTATCCAGATGGTTTCATCGGAAACGAGGGATGATGAGCGGTATTGTAAAAGTCGGAACCGGTGTGGGCATGTTTATCATGCCTTTTTTCATCAACTGGCTTTTTAATAACTATGGGTGGCGAAATTCTTTTATAGTCTTAGCCTTTATAATCATAGTTGTTGTGTTATCGCTTGCACAGTTTTTGGTTCGTGATCCTATTTTGAAAGGACAATTAGTTGATAATGGTATCAGCCATACATCAGGAAAACAAAACGCATATGAAGAGGGGTTAACTTTTAAGGAAGCTATTCACACCAGGCAGTTATGGACGGTTTGTACAGTCTATTTTATTATTCTTTTTTGTGTTTACACCATAATTATGCATATTGTTCAGCATGCTATTGATCTTGGCATCCAATCATCTGTAGCTGCCGGGGTTCTATCTACTATTGGAGGTGTCAGTATTACAGGCAGATTTTTAATGGGTGGGGCCAGTGATAAAATTGGTGAAAAATCCGCCTTGTTGATCTGTCTTCTGTGTTTATTCTTGGCACTTTGCTGGTTGCAGGTTATACATACTTTATGGATGTTCTATCTATTTGCAGTAATTTATGGATTTGCCCATGGCGGTTTTTTTTCTCTGGTTTCGCCATTAATAGCTAAGTTTTTTGGAACAAAATCTCATGGGCTTCTTTTTGGGATAGTAATCTTCAGTAGCACGATAGGAGGAGCTATTGGCCCGTTTGTGGCTGGATATATTTTTGATGTAACTGACAGCTACAAGATAATCTTTTTTATTTTGATAGTTTTATGCACTATTGCTGTGGCATTGACGGTGTCACTTAAACCTTTATCAAAAGTGCAAGGCAATCTAATTGAAAGATAGAAGTTTAAAAATTATTTCCTTGTATATAAATGTCTATAAGATGTATTTCCAATATACCATAATGGAGTCTTGATCAATTTGATTCTTCCTGTTTCCATATAGATGAATTCCACATCAAAGACTGAAAATCTTGTTTATACCAGATGTGGTATTCTGGGAATATTTAAAAGGCTCGGGCTGGTAGAGGAAGTGCTAGGTAAATCATCGAATTTGACTCCTGACAGATAATACCATTAGTGCTTGGTCAATCTTTTATATAATGTGCAATGGGCGAAAATGAAAAGGTAAGGTTATTTCTCTCGATATATTTTTTAGAAAAGGCTCATGATTATAATTTTCATACAATCATGAGCCACGAATAGATAGACTTTTTTTAGGATGCTTTTATGTTACGGAACTATACAAATATAGTCTGAGCCTTTTATTGATGTACCCCCATATTCATTGTATAAATTCCCGGTCAGTGTTGCTTCGGCCTGGCCTTCGCTAAAGTTTCCATCTGAATCTTCTATTTTTAGAATTAAGTCATCATATCCATCATGGTTAATGTCTTCAAAATGAGATAAATACTTATTGCTCTTACCAACCATTTTTACATTCATCCCTTCAAGAGTGCAGGTCGAAGGATCTATTGTGGTAACATCAAAACTCTCACTACCTATAATCGCAACTGGAATCACACCGTGTTCATTAATGTTGATACAGTTTGTACCACTCTCCGGTTTTATGTCTATAACTATCCCTATCGTTTGATTAAAATCACAAACATCGCCGATACCATCACTATCTGAGTCATTCTGATCAAAATTAGGGGTAAAGGGGCAATTATCTTCATTATCGGGAATTCCATCGTTGTCGCTATCAGTACCAACACAATACTTATCACCTTCACATTCATACAGATCAGATATTATTGTATTCATAAATATATCCATTCCGCTTCGGAGGTTTGGATATAAACTCACGAAAGGATTGGCAGACTCAAAGGTGACTTTAACACCATCAGGATGTAATAACGAATATGAAGTTCCTATTATAGGGAGGGGAGTTGGGTGCTGAATAGGAATAGTTATAGATACCGAAGGTTTCCATACAGGATTCCCTATGATAAGAGGCGATTTTGTCGACTTTATCTCAGCTATGAAATTATAGGGAACATCAATTATTATATCTTCACGAAAGATACCCCATTCAGCCATTCCTAATGTAATTTTTTCATACCATTCGGGAAGGTCATTCTGGCTGATAATCTCAGTCGTCACCAGAGGCTCATATGTTGCATTCTTTGCTGCCCCGATGTAAAACATAACTGTAGAAACGTCTGTGGGTGGCAGAGAATTAAAGGTAAGCATCACGCTAACTGTTTGAATGGTCATTGATGAATCAAGCACAGGAGGAATAACATCCCTTGTTAAGACAATTCCGGGACTAAGAATTATTCCTGGCTCTATATATCCACCAGCACCATAGAGATTGTCTTCAGACAAATCAACCCCATAATCCCACACATATATCGAAGGCGCCTGAGAGGATGGCATCTGCCCCCAAATGAAAGGAAGCTCGGTTTCTGCTGTAAATTTTATGTCATACAAAGTCTCACCGCTATCTATCCAATTTACTATCCAGAATCTCCAATCGTCTCGCATTAAAACTGGTGTATCCATTATAACATCAGACTCAACATTATACACATAAGAATGACTTAAGGCTGGATCAGCCTTATTTAACTGTTGATCATTCCATTCACAGATAAATGATCTATTTCCATTAGGAACATCATTCCATTTATCTCCATTTGGATCTCCCCAATAGGTAAGATAATGTTCTGGTGTGCACTCAGATCCTCCACAAATTTCAGGTGGACAGCAGTTGGTTGGTTCATCAATGGCCCAATTAGAATAATTCCAGGTCTCCCCGGTTACCCATTCCCATATTCCCTCACTGCTTTCATCAGTACCACCAAGCCAAGGGATGTCACCATTAATAAAATTTTCATATACAAATTGATTTTCTTCTAATGAAGTAGGAGTTGCTAAATATCCACCCCAGTTTTCACAATATTCTTTAGCTTCATGCCATGTTTGATATAAATCCATTCTTTGATACCAATGATTATTGTTAGGATTTTCTTTAATGCTCGAGTCTGCACAAACAGAGCCAACAAATGGCATTGTTATTGTCGTAACAAAAATTATTAGAAATATTATTTTTAATCTATTTGATTTGTTCATTGGGCTTCCTTTTTATATTAATAATTAGCTATTAAAATCTGGAAAGCTCCCGAAAGAATACAATTTCCCTTCAGGAGCTACATGGCGCACAATTTTAGAATTTTTCCCATCTTGAATCCTCAATTAATCATAGAATACATCTCTTCTTTGGACGATCCTTTCGGAAGAATTGATCAAGAACACTTAAGAATTTGGAGGGGAATTTCAAGCTCCGGCATTAGCTGTAGGGATCGTTTATGATCCAATTTCAGGAGAATGAGTGCGTTTTTTTAAGTCAGTAGAAAAGAGTTGTGTTGATCACTGTAAAATTTGCACTTAAATTGCAGAGTGGTTTGAATCTGATGGGTCGAATAGGACAAACAACTCAACAATAGCATTAAGTTGCTACTATCAAATTGAATCTATTTTGTCAATAGAAAAAAAACCACCTGCTTTATAGACAAAAAATATTAATTCTGAATGAATTCAGAAAAATTGTTTCCAGGTTTTTTTAATGATTAAAAAAGAATACAATAATAAGGTTTTAAAAATTTATTCTCATCGAACCTAAAAGCAAGAATTCAGCGCCATACATCGGTTTCTTTTTCGTTCGTTGGATCTGTTGACTTTGTCTAAACAGCTTAGAATGAGGCCATATTTATCAGCGTTCAATGGCCTTTTAAAGGCTCAGTCCAGACAAAATTTAGTTACACCCCCCATATTGTATATGAAGTTTTTTTATGTAAAAATTTTCGATTCAGATATATGGACCTGAGACAACAAAATTTGCATTTTCTCATATTCCAGTAAATAATATATATAAAATTTTTAGAAGCTTTCACAATATTAAAACCAGAAGGCAATAAGCATCTTGGACAGATAAATTTATATTTTTTTTATTGCAACTATGCAGATGACAACAGCTTTATTGATATTTGGAAGAATTTATGTCAAAAAAGAGTATCTTGAAGAGTATCTTGAAGAGTATAATAAAATAAAGATTGATCAAGGGGTCTGAGACAAAAATATGGGTAAATTTGACAAAAGCTTTTTTTTGCGTTATTATCTGAATGCTTAATAAGCAATCAGATAATAGGGGGAGACATGAAAAAACTTGAAAAACTTGAGG
>JAQIBP010000049.1 GCA_027858995.1 Deltaproteobacteria bacterium
TTACAGGGGAATTTATGGACTTGTTAACGGAAAAACAGAAGCAATTATGGGTTGAAATGAAAAAACATGGGTTGAAAATGGTTGATTTTATGCTGCTTTCACAGTACTAAATACCCTCAGTATTACATGCTTGCATTCTCCATAGAAAAACAATTTACTTATAAGGAGTTAAGATTATGCCCAAAAAGAAAGCATTATTATTAGGAGGGAGTGGATTAATAGGGGGGCATTGCTTAGATTATTTATTAAATGATGGGTATTATAGTCAAGTGGAAGCATTAGTCAGGCGACCTCTTTCATTAAAACATCCCAAATTGGTCCAACATCAAGCGAGTTTTGATCAATTAAAAGATCCTCTTACTACGATTCAAGCAAACGATGTGTATTGTTGTTTAGGAACCACCATCAAAAAAGCGGGTTCCAAATCAGCATTTCGTGAAGTCGATTTTACCTATCCTACAGAAATTGCAAAATTGAGCCTCGCCAATGGCGCAGAACAATTTTTACTTGTTAGCGCAATAGGGGCAAATCCAAATTCATCAATATTTTATAACCGTGTTAAAGGGGAAGTTGAACAAGCGATTGCACAGTGCGGTTTCCAAGGATTTTATATTTTCCGCCCATCTTTGCTGTTAGGGAAAAGACAAGAAAGACGTCCATCTGAAGAATTTGGGGGGAAAGTTTTCCAGTTTTTTTCTTTTGGATTTAAAGGGCCTTTAAAAAAATACAAACCCATTGAAAGTAAAGCTGTGGCGTTTGCAATGATAGAAATTGCTAAAGAACAGCGTTATGGAAAACAAATTTATGAATCTCAACATATTCAATCCATATATGATCAGTCATAAAAAAGGCGATCAGTTTAGTGGATATCCCATGAAAATAAAAAAATACTTTGATCAGGCTAAGTTAATGTTGTCAGTTCTTCAGAATTCTATGGATTTCACCGTAGATTCGAGCGATTAGGCAGCACAGGAGAATCACAAAATGATACCATTTGAGACAGTAGCAATTTTTTTCGCGGCATCAGTAGCTTTGGCTCTTGCACCTGGTCCTGACAATATATTTGTTTTGACACAGTCTGCACTTCATGGACGAAAGGCCGGTCTTTTGGTCACCATCGGTCTCTGCACAGGGCTGCTAGTACACACTGCAGCCGTTTCTTTTGGTGTGGCAGCCATTTTCCAAACATCCACAATAGCATTTAACATACTAAAAATTGTTGGTGCAATGTATTTGCTTTATCTTGCTTGGCAAGCTTTCCGCGCAGGCGCCGCCAATTTAGATGATAAAAGGAAACCAGGCATGGATTGGCGCAAACTTTATTCTCGTGGGGTCATCATGAATATCACCAATCCGAAGGTGGCGATCTTCTTCTTGGCGTTTCTTCCTCAGTTTGCTGATCCATCTATAGGCTCGATTACAGTTCAGATGTTGATGTTTGGCGGTCTTTTCATCGCCTCGACCCTATTAATTTTTAGTATCATAGCCTGGTCAGCTGGCTTTCTTGGAGAATGGCTGAAAGGATCTGTGAAAGCCCAATTAATCATGAATCGTGTAGCAGGAACGGTATTCACAGGTTTAGCTCTTAGGTTAGCCATAAGTGAACGTTAAAGTTGACCTGCATGCTGCATATAGAGCAATTTACGCTGCTGAAACTATTAGGGGATGTTAGAAAAAAAACAGTTTTAGATCTGGCCTGCGGAGAGGGGATCTCCTCCTTTAACTGGGAAGGCCCCTGGCTTTCGGAAGAAGGCTCTATCAATTATCCCGACGGTTATTGGGATGATTTTATGAAACATCCTCCGTTATGCGGAATGAGCGCCCGGAGGAATTAAATAGTGCTTCATCCCAAATTACCATATTTTAATAATAAAGAGGGCCGTTTGATTCCAGATGATTTACCGCGGGTGATTGATTCCCATGTTCATATTTTTCCTGATAAAATATTTTCATCCATCTGGTCTTGGTTTGATAGACATGCCTGGAAAATAAGATATCAGATGGATACCTCACAGCTTCTTAAATATCTTTTGAATCATGGCGTGAGTCATGTGGTTGCGTTGCAATATGCACATAAGCCGGGTATTTCAGATTTTTTAAATTCATACATGATCGAAAAATGTGCGGAGTTCAACGGACAGGTCACAGGAATGGCAACCGTATTCCCCGGAGAAAAGGATGCTGATCAGATCTTGACCAAGGCATTCTCCCACGGACTGAAAGGTGTGAAACTTCATGCCCATGTCCAATGCTTTGATATGAATAGCAATAAGATGGATATAATCTATAATGTTTGTGAAAAAGAACAAAAACCCATTGTTATGCATGTGGGAAGAGAGCCGAAAAGTGAAGAATATAATTGTGACCCCTATGAACTCTGTAACGCTTCCAAGCTTGAATCAGTGCTGAAAAATTTTCCAAAACTTAAGATCTGTGTTCCCCATCTGGGGTTTGATGAAATAAACGAATACAAAAAGCTGATTGAAAAATATGATACTCTTTGGCTTGATACAGCCATGGTTTTAACCGACTATTTTCCCATGGATAACAAAATTGATCTTAAAAATTACAGGCTTGACCGGATCATGTATGGTTCTGATTTCCCCAACATTCCCTATGCCTGGGACAGGGAACTTAAGTGGCTTAATCAATCCTCAATGTCGTATGAAAATCTTGAAAGAGTTTTGCATAAGAGTGCGGAACAACTTTTTCTTTAGTTTGAGGCACTAAACTAAAAAGAGATAATACTGATCCTCACTCAAAAAAATGATGAAGAAAAATTAACATAAAACAATTTGATCTTAAGCTGGCTTTTTTATCAATAGAAAAAATATGGGCAAATTTCACTATTGAGGGTATCGGCTCATTCAGGTATTTCGAATCACAAGATATTTTAATAGGAGAAACTTATTTGATTGAATCGCCTTTTGGTGCTGCACCACGATTAAATTTAAAAACCCTCCCAGGAGGCACCGGCTATTGGATTGGACAGTAAAGATGCAAGCAGGAATGTGAATTTTTCATTAATCAGTTGTTTTATCATTGACCTCAAAACCCATTGGGGGTAAATAATACAAAGTATTTATTATCATTGGGAGAAACAGATGCAGGAGTGTCCCGTGTGTTTGAAAAAGTATGTAAACTTTATTGTAATTTGTTTCTTATTTACACTATTCATCTTTGGCTGTTCCGGTATAGAGGTCAGTCAGGATTATAAGCCGGATACTAATTTTGACAATTTAAAAACATATGCCTGGAAGTACAAAACTCAGGAAAAAACCGGCGATGTGAGAATTGATACAACCTTGATGGATGACAGAATTCGCAAAGCCACAGAGACGAATTTACTGGGAAAAGGGTTGATGGCTGTTGAGAAGGACCCTGATTTTCAAGTGGCATATACGTATACCATTACAAAAAAAATCTACTCCAATCCGGTCAACACCGGTGTGGGGTTTGGATACGGGTCATATGGCAGCCATCGTGCAATCGGCAGCCGGACGGGTAAACAAATAGATGAATATGATGAAGGACTTCTGGTGATCGATTTTTTAAAACCGGGCAATGATATTATTTTATGGAGAGGGAAAAGTACGCATTGGGCTGACACCCATGCAACACCGGAAAACAAAACCGGTCAGATGAATAAAATTGTTGAAAAAATGCTGTCCCAGTTCCCGCCTGAATAATCTTAATGCTTTCGATTTTTTCCTTTATAGATTTCGAAGTAGCCGTCATTACCGCTGAAAATACAGGAACCCGGAGCTTCCTCAAGGTTTGATCGGTATTCATACCGTTCAGCGGCATCTTGTCTTTTATCGGATCACGTACGCAAGCAAAGCTCAGCATTGCTTCAATTACAATGGCGGCTAATGCCGCATGCGGCAGGTTGGTGAATAAAGGCAATAGAAACATCAGTGTTAAAATAACAAAAAATGCATTGACCAGTGATGCCATCTGGGTTTTACCGCCGGCCCCCATAGAAACAGAGGTTTTGGACAGACTGCCGACCACCACAAAACCACCGCTGAAAGCTGCACCCATATTGGCTGGCCCGAGGCTGACCAGCTCCTGATTAGGATCGATACTGCCGCCAGACTTCACCGATGCCGCCTTGGCAGCACCCAGTGTTTCGGCATAACCGAGCAGCACGATAGCCAGTGCGCCCGGTATCAGCAGCTCTAATTGACTCAGTGTAAATTTCGGCATGGCCAGTGCCGGCAGCCCCGGTTCGACTTTGCCGACGATGTCAACACCCTGTGCGCTGAGATCAAATAGTGATACGACTATAATGGAGACAATCAGAGCCGTTAAAGCAGCCGGTACCCTGGGCACAAAACGCTTAATCAGTGCCAGCAAAACTAAACATCCCAGTCCGATAGCAGTGGTTATTGGATTTAGATTGGCCATATCCGGAATGATGACAAATAACTGTTCAAAGAAATTACCATGTTCACCACTGATACCAAATAACTTGGGTATCTGGCCGATAATAGTGACCCACACCAGACCCTGGATAAACCCTTTCATCACCGGCGTAGAGATAAAGTTGGCCACCCAGCCCATACGTGCCAGACCCAGCAGTAGAAATATCATACCGACAATTAATGCCAATGCTGAGGTAATAGCAACAAACTCTGCAACCTGAGTTGCACCACTATGTGAGGCAACTATTGCACCCACGGTACCCATTGATATCAATGCCGTTGCCGAATCCGGTCCAACCACCATGGTTCTTGGAGTGCCGAATAATGCATAGGCAATGAGTGGTATCGGCACAGTGTATAAGCCGACCAGAGGCGGCACTCCGGCAATACCGGCATAGGCCATAGCCTCCGGCACCATCACCGCCTACACAGTCAGTCCTGCAAAAATATCAGCTCGCAGCCAGGAAAACTGATAGTTCGGTAACCATTGTAAAATAGGAAAATAGCCTGAAAGCCTGTGAAACAGAGAATTATTGTCTGATGTCGATGTACTCATTTAAGTTTTCCAGTTTTTTTCTTTTGGATTTAAAGGGCCTTTGAAAAAATACAAACCCATTTGAAAGTAAAGCTGTGGCGTTTGCAATGATAGAGATTGCTAAAGAACAGCGTTATGGAAAACAAGTTTATGAATCCCAATCTATTCAATCCATGTATGATCAGGGCCAAATTGATTTTTAATTCTAAACAGCAAAACTCTCGGTAATAACAGACACAATAACTTTAACCATACTGGTAAATAAAAGAACAGCAGGTATAGCTTGAACAACAACAAGAAGAGCACAGTATCCTAAGAATGCCCACACAAATATGCTGCTGCCATTCTCTATTAAACCCGTAGCTGCAAATGCTGATACTGGAGTTAATACTCCTGTTAAGATAGCTATTGTTTTCATAACATCCTCTTTACAAAAAAATGTAAATCAAATAAATGAAGCTTGCATTAAACTGTTTACATCAAAAAAATTACTGCACCATAAATAGTAGTGTAAAACAAGTAAGTATTCAGAAGCAATTCAAATAGACAGGAGAGTACATCATCAAATCAATTCAGATCCCTTTACAGTTTATTTGTAAAAAGTTTTAGGGAACTTCACTATGATAAAGTAGGCATTTTGTAGAACCAAAGTCAAGTAATTTTTTATTTAGATCCCTTATCGATCAAATAATAAAACTCAACAAAGAATAAATTATGGCTCCCAGCGCAATGAGGCCGATGGATAAGAAGATCCACCCCATGATTAAAACAAGTATAGAATACCATTTGCTTGGCGGATCAACTAAATATTTATCCAGCATACCGTCTTTGACCAATGCCTGATACTCTTTGGGCCTTTCTTCCTTAAATCTGGAAAGGGGAAGCCGCTGTGTAAAAATAACAGTATCCATGGGGAAATTATCAGGCCTCATATGTGAATGGAAAAAATGCATGGAGAAGATAAACCCTGCAGCGAGAAGAGCCTCATCGCTATGAATTATAGTGGCTATATTTAATGTCCACCCCGGCAGAAATTGGGTTGCAATTTCAGGAAAAGCCAGGGTCAATCCTGTGCTGCCGATGATGGAGATACCCCAGAAGACAGCCATGTAATCAAATTTTTCCCAATAAGTCCAGCGGCCAAATTCAGGCTTTGGTCCTTTGCCAATAAAATAGAGAATATTATCTTTCAGATCCTTGAGGTCACGTGGCAACGGTATTAATGAATACTCTTCTTTTATTAATCCCTTGATCGTTATTTTACGCATTATAAAGAGGACTAACAATTGTAAAAGATGGGCAATAAAATAAATAAAAGTAACTACAGCACCTATTCTATGCAATGTTCCCATGACATGTGGCCCGCCAAGAGAATGCGCTATGCTGGCAAACAGAGGGTTGTCAGGAAATTTTAATGCCATGCCGGTAATGGCAAGAATTAAAAAACTGACAATGATCAGCACATGCAATATCGTATGGAATATATTAAATCGTTTGACATATTTTTCATCTTTTTTGTCTAATATGATGGATTTTTCCTTATTTTGCCCTGTTTTAAATTGTTCTATTAAAGATCTGTTCAGCCACAAACATGCATGGCTTCCAAATGCAGTAAATGTAAAGATTACAAGCAAAGTCATGATCCAGAACGGATAGAATAATTGCGGATATTTTTCCACATCATGGTGGTCTGCGTGGGGCAGATATTCAGTGAAACTCATATTGGCTTTTGGATGGCACTCCTGACAGGTTTTCTGTTTATTTTTAGCGGACAGCATTGAAGCTGGATTTGATGCTGTTAAAAGATCATGAGATCCATGACAATTAGCACACTTGGCAACCTTATCACTTCCTAATTTTGAAGCTTTGCCATGATAGGTGCCAAAGTAGGTCTTGATCAACTCTTGATGACAATCGCCACAACGATTTACAATATCAAATTTTGTCTGGTTCAATTTTGTGTCAGTTATATAATGTTGCGTACCATGACAATCATTACATTTGGGTGATTTTATTTCCGTCGCATTTTGTTGAGCAACTTGAATAGTTAGTGTGTTCTGCATGCTTTGCATCTCTTGTGCAATTTTTTCTTTTATTTTTTCTTCAGAATGGGCACTTTTTTCAAGTTTTTTAAGTACTTTAGGGTGACAGTTTGTGCAAGAGGGTTTGAAAATTTCCGGACGTTCAGAAGCAACCAGGGGTTTCCCTTTTGAAACATGGGCTTTAAATGCTTCGGTGTCCTGATAAAATTTTTCTGTTTCCGGGTGTAGAAAAATATGACATCTGATGCAGTTTAATTCTTTATGAATGGTTGTTTGAAACTTTGTTTCGTCAAAAAATTTTGAGCTCAATTTTTCGTTAGAGTGATTCTTTAGTATCGGATCACCATGACACTCAAGGCATTTAGCATTAGTGGGACCTACCTTGGTGAAAGGTTTAATATCTTCATATGAAGCAAAGGGGATATAAGGAACTTTTTTTGTCATGCTTGAAGTCTTGCTATGACAATTATTACAGTCGTTTTTTATGATAGTATAAATATCATTTTTGAAATTATCGTCATTTTTCGCACCCTGCTTAATCCACTGTGCCATGATGTCAATATCTTCATCATCAGCTACCTGGTCATACATGGTGGTTTTCATTGCCACAATAATGCGGGGGTCGGTATTTACGGTTTTATCTTTTTCAACTATTGTATCTTCAGAATTTATTGCAGCTTTAACAAGAGGCTGATAAAAAAAAGCTGTGACACAAAAAACACCTGTGAATACAGCGAGTGTAATTGCTTTATGCCGTTGTACATTTTTTTTTTGTACATTGAGTTTAATCAAGTTACCCTCCCGCATTAAATTAAAATGGTAAAAAGCCGAGATCTGTTTCCCTTGATTTCAAAGAAAACAAATCTCGACAAATTATTACACATTATCAATTTACCTTTATCTTCACAATGTTAAAAGATCAATGTGATATCAACGCCAATAGTTGTAAAAAAGTTAAGGTTTGCAATTGATCACTAATTAAATGACATCCCTATTGAACCCTCGTGATAAACATGATTTATCTGGGAATTATCAAAAACAGAAATTCCAAAGTAATAGGTTTTTCCCAGGTCTCTGAACTGTACATCCTGAATTTCAGATTTATCACCAGTAGTTATCAATGCCCGTTTGATTTCCAAAGTCCACTGACCGTCTTTCCAACTGGTCTGAGCTTTGATATCACCTCGAGAGCCAGTAAAAGGTGTGATCACGATACCAGGAATGATATCACCTGTTTTAAAAGTATCAACAAATTCCGCTTTTGTATTTGGTAATACCCAGTATTTATCTTGCTCACTATAAGGAGCATTCATAAAAGCCGGGCCGGTTTTGTCTGCATTAAAATTATTTTTATAACCACCGCCAAGTTTAGTATCGCCTTTTCTACCCCAGTTTTTATTAGCCTTTGGATCAGCGGTGTCATCCACGAACTGATCGTCAAACATTCCAAGAGGTCCTGTCCTTACACTTTTCCAATGCCACATATCAATAGTTTCACCGGGTTTGTTGGTATATTTTCGTCCTGCGGAATGATCTTCAATACCATTATTTTTACCTTCTTCGGTTAAATGACAGGAAACAGCGCATCCTTTCTTTTTAAATCCTCTGGCTTTGATTTCCCAATAAATTCCTACTTTGTCTTCATAAAAAGTGTTGTCATGTCCGGTGCTGTCTTTTTTCATGGATTGCTTCCAGCTGCCATCAGCCTGTTTTATCCAGGGGAATCTTGCAAAACTTTGTGTCGGATCTGCATATTGCATATAAAAATAGACATATTTATCATCATAAAGGGATTTTATTTTCACTTTGGTTTCTCTTATTCCTTCATACCCGTTGCTGGGTTCATAAGGCAGTTGATCTAACTTTATCTCTAATGCAATTGCTTTGTCCCAGGCTTTTTCAGCCACAGCATCAAGCGTGATCGCTGTATCTGCTTTTACACTGACAAGGCTCAACGAAGCTTTGTTCTCCGCTATAGATGGATTTGTGACAATCAGCATTCCTGCCATAATTACCAACATTACACAAAATAATTTTCCTGCTACTTTCATAACACAACCTCCAAATTAAAATTAATTTATTAATATCAATTTCTAATCCCTGACAATAATCTGATAATTAAATCACTATCAAAGATAATTGATCAAAATAAAATACCACTCAGTAGGAGGTCATTCCAGTGAAAACATATTCACAGTTACCCAAGGTTATGTGAAGAAAAATTCACATCAACCTTTTGTAATATGACAGTAACTCCATTGACAATCAATGTTTTCATTGGATTCTTGACAAGAAAACCAAGCTTACGGTACTATCAATTAAAATATAATAATTATGATTGAAAAATATTAAATTGAAATAATCCCACATGTTTATAATTAATAATTTGTTTTCTGTTTATACGCTTTACTTTTTCTATGGCCTGGCCTTTCTTTTTTTAGGGGCATCAATTGCTCTGAAAGATATGAAAGCCAGCAAGTTGAAAATATCAGGAAACTTATGGCTCTTGTCCCTTTTTGGGTTTGCACATGGTTCACATGAGTGGATTGCCCTTTTCCTTCTCAGCAATACCCAGCAATATTCATCCAATGAAATATACATAGTGAAACTTCTATCTCTTATAATAGTAGGGCTGTCATTTTTATTCCTTCTGCTATTTGGGCTGTCTCTGATTTTTTCTATCAATCAACACAGGTATATAAAATGGGTCAAGCTATGTGTCATCATACTATTTTTTCTAATGCTGACATATTTTTTCACCTTTAAATCTGACTATGGTCATTCCGATTTTTTGAATTTTGTAAATAATTTTTTCAGAAAAACGTTTGGGTTTGTTGGAAGCTTATCAGCAAGCTATGGATTGATTCTATATTCTAAGGAGGTAAAAAAAATCAGCGAACATGTTTCCAGATATTTTTTCTATTCAGGCGTTGGTTTTTGTTTTTATGGGATTTTTGCAGGTCTTATTCCCTCCCACGTTAAAATCCCACTCTTTTTAATACCAGTTGAATTTTTCCGTGGTTCATGTGCAGTTTTGATCACTTATTTTCTTTTCAAAGCATTGAACATTTTTGATATTTATACAAGAAAAAAACTGGAAGAACAGCTTAAGAATCAGGTCCAAGCTGAAAAAATGACATCGCTTGGGTTACTTTCTGCCGGTGTTGCCCATGAAATTAATACGCCACTGACCAATGCATCGCTTAATATGCAAATGTTGAAAAGTCAGTTCAAAACCACTTTAAATGATGAAAAAATTCAAAAAAAAATGGATGCCATTGATAGAAATATTGATCGGGCTTCGATTATTGCAAAAGAGCTACTGCAATTTTCGCAAACCCAGGAAACAATTTTATTTCCAATGGATGTCAATCAGGTCTTAAATAGTGCCATATTTCATTTAAATGAAAAATTGGGAACCATTAAGGTTACGCTCCAGCAAGCAGAGGGTCTGCCCGAAGTTGAATTGAATGCTGCCAAACTTGAACAGGTATTCCTTAATGTGATTAATAATTCAATTGAGGCCATGGAGGGCAATGGAAAATTGTTCATTAAAACAAAACAAGTAAGCAAAGAAGTTCATATAGTGATTTCGGACAATGGTATCGGCATTTCTCAAGAACATTTATTAAAAATTTTTGACCCCTTTTTCACTACAAAAGAATCAAGTTCTGGAACCGGTTTAGGACTTTCAATCTGCCATGGGATTATTGAACAGCACGGGGGTACCATCGCACTGATGAACAACAAGTTAGGTGGCGTTGATACAATAATTAAATTACCAGTCTCGTGATCATTTTAGGTTTATAAAAAGGAAATAATTTTGACTAAAATTCTAATAGTAGATGATGACAGCGAATATAGAGCAAACTTGAAAGAAATTCTTGATAATGCTGGGTATCCCAATGATATGGCAGAGTCTGCAAAAGAAGCGCTGGAAAAGCTTGGTATGCAACAATTTGATATTATTTTATTGGATTTCATGATGCCGGAAATAGATGGGATCAATGCATTAGGGGAAATAAAAAAAATTAGTCCCTATTCCAAAATTATCATGATTACTGCCTTTGCATCAATTGAAAATGCAGTAAGGGCAATTAAAAAAGGTGCTTGTGAATATATTTCCAAACCGTTTAAAATTGATGCATTGCTTTTAATGATCAAACAGGCCATTGAAGAACTTCGTTTTGAAAAAAATATAAAAAAATTAAAGCTGGAGGGAACCCTCAGCTCCTTGTCCAACTCCATTCGCAGGGAAATCATACGCATGTTTCATACACAAAAAAAAATACGTATGATGGAAACTGCCCACAAGCTGGATATCGAAGACCATACCAAAGTCATTTTTCATCTCAGAACATTGAAAGAAGCTCGAATTATAAAACAAAATAAAAAACGGGCATATTTGCTTACCCAAGAGGGTAAAAAAGTTCTTGAATGTCTCAATATACTTGATAAGTTTCTATCTGATAAGTGATGAAAATCATAAACAAAAGTTTATGATTGGGAGGGTGTTTAGTACATCGGCAAAAAATGATGAAACCCAGGCGCTGTGACAAAAATTCACAGTGCCAATCAAATTTTCAATAACCTGAAGGTCAGAAACTAAAATAGACAAAAAAAAGA
>JAQIBP010000050.1 GCA_027858995.1 Deltaproteobacteria bacterium
AGTGAATATTAGCGAAGAGCCCGTTGCGGGAAAACCGCACGGCGGGTTCTGTGAGGGGTGTCATTTCCTCACGAATAATACGTTTAAGTATAGGAGGAAATAGATGTCTACTCGACAAACCTGATCAGTTTTCATGAGTATATGGAAAAAAATAATTTAAAATTTGTCTTGCCCAATGAACTCAAAACTTAATTACACGATATCCAAAGGGTCAAGCTGCTCTGCTTCAAGAGGGTGTTTAAAACCATTCTTCCCATGACCCATTACTGTACCATACTGGCCACATGGTATATACACTTTTTGAACTGAAACCATTAGGCCTGCATCTGTGATGCATAGACAGCCCTGTGGAATATACCCAGGAGGAATTATGATTGATCGAGTGATAAGTATTATTGATACCCATGCAGCAGGAGAACCAACCCGTATCATTGTCGGTGGATTGCCAAGGATTTCATCTCAAGCCTATATTACAGGAATAAATCAATTAATATCACACAGGAAAGATCCAATGAAATTCGGGTTTCAACTGGGATGATACAGTTTTTCAGCAACATGACAGGGACAAAATGACGAAACAGTATGACCAGATTATCATAGGCGCCGGTATAACCGGAGCGTCTATTGCCTTTGAACTTTCTAAAAAAGGCTACAAGACATTGGTTGTAGACAAACTGCCGGCTGCCGGATATGGCTCCACCAAGTCAACCTGTGCCATTATACGAACGCATTATTCGACACTGGAAGGAACTGCTGTGGCCTATGAAAGTTCGTTCTACTGGAAAAACTGGGCAGCATATCTCAATCAAAAAACTCCAAAAGATCTTGCCAGGTTTATTCAGACAGGTGCAGTTGTCTTCAATAAGAAAAATTTTGACTGGAGCAAATATATCAAGCATCATGATGCATTGAAAATCCCTTATGAAATATGGACTCCGGAACAGTTACTCAAGCGTATGCATCATTTTGTAGATGATTCATATTTCCCGCCTAAGCGACCCGATGACCCCGAATTTTTTAATCCTCCTGTGGATAAGATTAATCCAGTTGTCTTGTTTTTTCCCGACAACGGCTATATTAACGACCCCCAGCTTTCGGTTGAAAATCTCCAGCAGGCGAGTGAATTAAACGGCACCACCTTCATGTTCAATTCCGAAGTGACAGAAATCCGGAAGCATTCTAACCAGGTTATCGGTATAACATTAAACAACGGGCAGGCGTTTAACGCGCCAGTGGTCGTCAATGCTTCAGGGCCACATTCTTTTATTGTTAACCGACTTGCCGGCATTGATAAAAAAATGAAGATAAAAACAAGAGCGCTCCGGCACGAAGTGCATTTTGTTCCTTCTCCTGAGCAGTTTTCCTATGAAGATGAGGGGATAACGGTAGGAGACGGGGATCTGGCAGGGTATCACAGACCCGAAGTCGGAAACATAATTCTGGTGGGCAGTGAAGATCCAGACTGTGATAAGCTTGACTGGGTTGATGACCCGGACCGTTTCAACCGCAACGTCACCAATGCCCAGTGGAAGGCACAGGTTTACCGCCTGGCACTCCGTATCCCCGACCTGCCGATACCTAACAGTCCAAAAGGATTTGCAGATCTCTACGACGTGTCTGATGACTGGATTCCGATTTATGACAAATCAGATCTTGATGGTTTTTATCTGGCCATCGGCACCAGCGGCAATCAGTACAAAAATGGACCGGTCATCGGACAGATCATGGGCCGGATCATCGAAGCCTGTGAGAACGGACATGATCACGACCGTGAGCCTGCGACCCTGGTGCTTAACCATACAGGCTTCAATTTGAATACAGGTTTTTTTTCACGAAATCGTGACATTGTAGGTGACAGCAGTTTCTCTGTTCTGGGTTAGCCTGCAAAGCCGGGATGCTTCAACAATTGATTTCAGCCGACAATTTGGTACAACTCTCCTTTAAAGATTTTCCATTAATCAGTATTTGATACTCACAGATTTTTTTTTCAACGCCTGGATATCACTATCTGAAAAAGAACTTCTAATAAAGGATTCAATCAACGCGTTAAAAATTTAACAGAATTATTATTCATCGGGATAGAAATTTATGATGCATCAAAATGAATGTAAGCTGTGTGGTACTTGCTGTGAAAAGGGCGGTCCAGCATTACACATCCAGGACTTACCTTTAATAGAAAAAGGGTTTTTATCCTTTGATAATCTCATTACCATCAGGAAAGGTGAGCTTGCCCATGATCCGGTGTCAAGTTCTGTTGCACCTGTAAAAAACGAACTCATTAAAATCCGCGGAATTAAAGATTCATGGACTTGTATCTTTTACGATAAAACCCGGAACGGATGTACCATATACGATCACCGCCCCCATGCATGCAAAATTCTTAAGTGCTGGGACACAGATGATATTCTCGGGCTTGCAGGAAAAAATCTCCTTTCAAGGCTTGATATTGTGAAAGAGGGCAATCCTTTGAGGAAAAGACTAATTGAGCATGAAGCGCTGTTTCCATGCCCCGATCTAAAAACAATTTCTCGGACAGTTACGCGTTCATCCAAGAAAACAATCAAAAAGCTTGAGCGGATTAGCAATAAAGATCTTGCCTATCGTATCAGGGCAATCGAAGATTTCAAACTCTCGGTTTCACAGGAGCTGTTCATATTTGGTCGGCCGCTTTTTCAGTTGCTTGCACCTCTTGGGTTTACCACCAGGGAAACTTCTTCAGGAATCAAACTGGGGTTTTCGCACCCCCGTTCCAAATTGATCCGTCCTTGATGCAATTATTTCAGTTGGTTACCCGCCATGAATCCCGGTGCTGACTATTGAAAATACATAAGATGTGGCAACTTAGGCGGTTCTGTTATATATAAGAATGATAGAAAGATATGACTCGCATGATAGTTTATATAATTTAGACAGGAGGCGCATATGGGTGAGCACAAAGAAAGTAATGCTATGACATCATCAAGTTTTGGATGGTGCGGTAAAATTTTAAAGGTTGATTTTTCTTTAGAATCCATCACAGAAATTGAGACTCAACCCTATGCAGATCGGTTTTTAGGTGGGCGTGGAATCGCCACCCGGCTTTACTGGGAAAATGTTCCTGCAACCGTAAAGGCCTTTGATCCTGAGAACCATGTGATTTTCATGACAGGCCCATTAACTGCAACAAGTGCCCAGGGAGCATCTCGGTTTGAGGTTGTAGGCAAATCTCCCATGTTGATGCCTGAAGGATTTTGTTATGGAAATATGGGAGGATACTGGGGGGCAGCATTAAAAAGAGCTGGTTTTGATGGAATCATGGTGTCTGGAAAAGCAAATCGACCGGTATACCTGTTTATTTCAGATGATAAGGCAACGATTAAAGATGCGAATGAAATACATCTGCAAGGTGTTACAAAAGTCGGGGCATATTTAAAACAACAGCATGGGGATAAAACCCATTATATTACCACCGGCCCTGCCGGGATGAACCAATGTCGTAATGCAAACTTGATGACAGATAATGAAGGCAGCGCAACCGGTGGGTTTGGTGCGGTTTTAGGATCAAAAAATTTAAAAGCCATTGCTATTGTTGGCTCTCAATCTCCACAAGTAAAAGATCCGGAAACATTAAAGGAACTTAATCGATTAACCATACAGCTCAATAAACGTGATACCTCATTTAATCCATATCCGCCGGATCAGATTTCAAGGAAGGGGAAAGCCTCTTGTTTCCAATGTGGTTTAGACTGTGTCATGCGATCAACATATCAAACTCAGTCAAAAAAAGAGGTCGTCAGAAAATGCCAGGCCATGTTTGTATATTTCCCATGGGTAATGGGACGTCCCGGAGAATCGGCTGAAACCGCTTTGGATGCAACCGGACTTTGCAATGATTTATCCTTATGCACCATGGAAATGGCCAATGTGATTCAATGGATCGGTGACGGGTACAAAGCCGGGGTTTTGGATGATGCTAAAACCGGGCTTGAAATTGATAAATTAGGTCAATGGTCGTTTTTTGAAGATCTCTGCAATATGATCGCCTACCGAAAGGGATTTGGTGATATCCTGGCAGAAGGACTTTTACGGGCCGGAGAAACCATGGAACCGGAAGCCAAAGCTCTTTTTGCCAATGAAGTTGCAGGTGTGGGCGATGGTGCCACTTATTCGGCAAGAGAATATCTGATGAATGGCTTACTCTATGCATTTGAACCAAGACAGCCCATTGCCATGCTGCATGAAGTCAGCAGGATAATTGGTCAGTGGGTTATGAATTCTCAATATCCAGGATCAACACCAGTATCCTCTGATGTATATCGTGGAGCAGCAGCAAAGTTCTGGGGTCATGACAAGGCTTGGGATTTAAATACCCATGAAGGCAAAGCTAAGGCAGCCACACGGATTATCGATCGGACCTATTTTAAGGACAGTCTTGGGCTGTGTGATTCCTGCTGGCCGTTGATGGTTTCCTTCGCCACCGAAGATAAGGTGGGAGACTCATCCCTGGAAGCCCGTACATTCAATTCGGTAACCGGAAAAAATCTGGATGAAAATGACCTGCTCAAATTTGGAGAAACCATTTTTAATCAGCAGCGTGCCATTCTTTTACGAGAAGGCTGGGATCCCAAAAAAGATGATATGGTTTCCGAATTCAATTTTACAGATCCGGTTCAAAGTGTATTTATGAATACAGATGTACTTGTACCGGGACAAGGTGATGCGGTTTTAACCCGTAAGGGTCAAACCCTGGATCGGAACGTTTTTGAAAAAATGCGAGATGAATTTTATCAATTGCGCGGCTGGGATAAGGAAACCGGATACCCAAAGGAAGAAAAACTCAATGAACTCGCGCTTTTGGATCTGTTGAATTAAAACAAAAAACTTGCTGCAGATAAAATTGCAGATATACAAGTTCCGTTTTGACCCCAGGCATGTCTTATGTCGATTCAGATGATTTAAGTTCTCATCGTTCAGTTACAAAAACCGGTGTGAAACTAATGATTATTGATGGTGATTTCTTGGGGTTTGAAACTTTAGTATTTTTAGTGACAATATTTTTTAGAAAACTTACAGAAAGAGATTTCTGATAACTTATATCGAGACATTATCCTTATGGCAATTTTTGGAAAGAATGGATTTATTCGGAAACAAGAGATGGTATTTGCCAGGAAACTTCTTATCTGGAAATATAATCAATCCGGTACAGCGTTACCCGATGAAAAGGCATTATCCGCCCAAGCACAAAAAATTGTGGAGGACGCTCATGTTATTGCAAAAAAAAACAGCCGTAATATACTGGAAATAATGAAAGACGCAGTAAAGGATATAAAAAGATAAGCGAATAAAGCGTATTCAAAAAAATGGGGGTGATCATGCAGAAAAAGACTAAGCAGAATGTTTATGCCGCGTTTATCGGTGAAGCCAAGGCCTATTTTCGGCTGCTGGCGTATGCCGAGAAGGCGGATGAAGAGCAAGAATCTCAAATTGCCTTACTGTTCCGTGCCATTGCCGAGGCGGAAAGGGTGCATGCGACACGGCAGTTGAACTTGGTTAAGGACCTCCTGGTGAAAGATACGGAAACGAACCTCGAAAAGTCATTTCAGCGGGAGAAAAGTGTCAGCGAGAACACTTACCCCGAGTTTATCAAAGATGCCGAGGACGAGGGTGAGACTTTGGCCGCACTGGCCTTCAGTCATGCCCGCGACGCAGAGTCTTACCATGCCAAACTCTATGAACGGGCCATCTACCACGTTATCAAGAACGTCGTGAAAGCCTACCATGTCTGTCAGGTATGCGGGTATGTCACAGATAAGAAGGTTCCCAAAAAATGCCCGGTGTGCGGTGCGCCACCGGAGAAGTTCAAAACCGTGGGGGAATAAGAGACCTCGGGTCCCGGGGGCCACTGGGGCACGCGCCCAAGTGAAAGGCTAACAGTTATTACTATCGCTCCTTTCATCGGAAATCACATATATAGATGGTCGTGTTACAGTTTGATTCTCCTCTTAAAAACTTTAATAGAGGTTAAGCTCTTTTTGACAAAATATTCAACAAGCCAAATGTACCGGGATTAAAAGTGGTGCTTAGGATGTCCAATATGTTTATACATCAACGCTCGAAACCATTTTAGTTAGGGCGTTTACTTCTCTCTTAAGTCTCAGTATTATTAAAACCCTGACAAGAATGTACTTGAGTCGGCAAGACGGCAATAAAACGGTAATTGAGCTGGGTGTATACCCAACACGTTTTTTTGACAATATTTTTATTGTTTTAGAAAATGGAGTGACGTAAAAGAGTTGCAAATGATTGCTGTTCAAACATGGAGATGAATAGATGGATGAGAGATTGAATGCATTACGACTGCTAGTGGATGCCCCTGAATTTATGGAGCCCTGGTTGGATCTATTTTACGAACCGGATGAGATCAAGTTGTTGATTGATCTTCCGCAACAATGGACGACCATGGATGACATTGAGACACAATGCATCGAAGAGGGAAATTGCGACCACTGCGGTTTCATCCATAGAGCATGGCGAAGAGGCGTTTTGGATAAAGATGAAAAGAATCGTTACAAAGCGGCTGATTTCCATACTCGGTACGATCTGTGGGCCATGTTTGAAGGCTTCAAAGATGTTCCGGAGGATGTCCGTGAACAGTTGAATCAGTGTGAACTTGAGAGTTATAGCAACAGGCATATCGATGTACTGAAAAAGGTTCGGCAAGCTGGAAATCCTGATGTTGTGGATGATGTCACTCCCCGCTATCTTCTTCCGGATGAGGCCATGGCGGTGCTGGATCAGGTCGAGCGCATTTATCTTTGGCCCTGTAATTGCCGATCCATGATCCAGGCCTGCGGAAAACCGATTTATACGTGCCTTCGATTTGACAACAACCGAGACATCGGTTTTGAAATCAGCCGTGAGAAAGCAAAAGAGATAGTAAAAGATGCCAATAAAAAAGGGCTGATGCATTCAGGGGAACTGGGCAGAGACTTCGACGGCAAAATTATCGGTGCTATCTGCAACTGCTGTTCGGATTGCTGCTTTCCCCACCTACTGTCTTCTTCGGCAGGCGCGGAGAAAGTTTGGCCTTTCAGCCGGTATGTCGCTAAATATCATGAGGATCAGTGCACGTTTTGCGGATTGTGCAGTAAGCGATGCCCATTCGATGCCTTTACCTTTCAAAGAAAAACTAAAGAGCGCTTCGCCTCACTTGCATTGGAGACAGATCTGTGCAGAGGGTGCGGTGTCTGTGCCACAGCGTGTCCGGTAGAAGCCATTGAAATGCTTGAATTATAAAAAAAAGCGCTCCGCAGTGATCGTTAATATAAAAAATGTTCAGTTCAGCATCTGCAAGAAAGCTTTTATGGTTCGATGATCCTTATTTCTTGATAATCCAAGTTAAATTGGATAAGAGATCGTCAGGCCAATAAAGTTCTTTCTATGAGGAGAATACAAAATGAATTATGCATCATATGCCACGATTCACGCACGCCATTTGCCTGAAAAAGTATGTTTAATTGAACGAACGCCTTCCATCAAAAAGCGAAGGACGCTCACATGGAAAGAGTTCAACGATAAAATTAACAGGACTGCCAATTACCTTTCCAAAAAATTGGAAATTAATAAAGGCGATTTTGTAATGCACCTGCAAAATAACTCATTAGAGTGGTTAATTACTTATTTTGGAATCATTAAACTGGGTGCTGTAGTTGTGCCTCTCAATTTTAGATTTGTTGAATCAGATATTATTTATGCCGCAAGTGTGTGTGACCCGAAAATGTTCATTATAGGATCTGAATTTCTCCCTGTGGTACAGGCGGTTCAAAAAGAATTGACATCTGTAGAAAATTATATATGCGTTGGAGACACGGTCCCTGACGATATGGTTGATTACAAGACCATGGAAGCATGTTCTTGTGGGCATCCTTTTACGCTACAGGAGCAACCGGAACATTGCTGAAAGAAATCAGTGATCCCAAGTGGATTTTTGAGGCCTTTGATGAAGAAAAAGGTACGGATATGGTCATGGTTATTCCCATTGCCCTGGCAGTATTGAATGCAATAAAAAAAGGTGAGATCAAACTTTCAGATTATGATCTTTCCCGCTGGAAATATTTAGAAGTTGGTGCTCAACCTGTTCCGTTTGATGTGATTAAAGGTGTGGTGGAAACTTTACCCTGTGGTGTCTCAAATATTTATGGGATTACAGAAGGCGGGGGTGGGGGTACATTTAATCTGTATCCCGAAGATGTCTTGAGAAAACCGGGTTCCATCGGCAAACCCACATTTGGAGTCACTGCTAAAATTGTTGATGAGAAGGGGGATGAACTCGGATCCGGCGAGGTCGGTGAATTGATTTTTGCTTCTAACCGTATGATGAAAGAGTATTATAATAATCCTAAGAAAACCGCTGAAACACTTAAGGACAGATGGCTTTATACCGGTGATTTGGCCAAAACCGATGAGGAGGGTTTCTTTTATATTGTTGATCGAATGAAAGATATGATCACTAGTGGAGGAGAAAATGTCTATCCCGTTGAAATTGAGAATGTACTTATGGGTCATCCCAAAATCAATGATGTGGCCTGCATCGGATATCCTAATGAAAAGTTTATTGAGATTGTACTTGCCATCGTAGAATTAAAAGAGGGTGAATCACTGACAGAGGGTGAAGTTACAGAATTTGCTAAAAAAAGACTGACGTCTTATAAAGTTCCCCAAAAAGTGATTTTTGATCCGGTTATGAGAAATCCCACCGGGAAACTGATGAAACCGGAAATGAGAGAGAAATATACCGGTAGAAAAGAGGCATTTCAGAAGCTTGAATAATAAAGGAGACAGCAAAGTATGAACGATAAAACATATCAAAAATTAGTTGAATGGTTAAATCAGGCCTGGTTCGGGCTCCCGGATTCCGAACACTTAATGGATGCGATAAAAGCTGTGTATACGACGGAAGAGGCCGAATTGCTGATCGGGTTCCCCTATAAAGGAGCTTATTTGGAAGAGATTGCAGATTTGAAAAATCTATCAGAAAAAGAGCTGTTACCAAAACTGGATGCCATGGCCCAAAAGGGACTTGTTTGGAAAAATTTTAAAAATGGTAGACCTCGATTCAGCATTAATGATGCGTTCTTTGTTCTGGCCTGAGAAAAAAAGCACGGCTGCGCAGGATAGTGCACACCACATCAACCAGTATTTTCATGACGGATTTATGGACCAGTTCAGCCATGCTGAATATAAAGGGTTGAGAACCATCCCGATTCACAAGACAATAGCAGACTCAAGGGCTGTGATTCCATACGAGGATGTAATAAAACTGGTTGAAGAACGATCATACTATTCAGTTTCTGACTGTCCCTGCCGTTTGAAAAAGCATCTTGATTCAAAAGCAAACACCTGTGGCTCCCCTTGAAGTGTGCCTTCATTTTGATAATTTTGGCCGGTATATAGTGGAAAATAAAATGGGGAGAGAGATTACAAAAAAACAGACGCTGGAAGTCCTTAAAAAAGCAGCTGACAGCGGACTTGTACATGCGGTGTCAAACTGGAAAAAAGATCCTGATACCATTTGCAACTGCTGCTCCTGCTGCTGTCTTTTTTTTGAGGCATATCATCAACTCAACCATCATAAAAGCGTTGATCCATCCCACTATACAATATCGGTTTCAACCCAGACGTGTAAGGCTTGCGGGATGTGTGTTGAAAAATGTCCCATGGATGTTTTAACCCTGGATCACCATCCAATGTCAGAAAATAAAAAAAAGATGGCACCGATAGCAGAAAAAGAAAAATGCCTCGGGTGTGGTGTCTGTGTCCATGCTTGCCCAACCGGGTCTCTTGATCTAATACCATCAGAAAATTTATCAGAACCTCCTGAAAATCCCGGGGACTGGGTTAAATCCTTTTTTAAAGACAAAAAAACTGGTGCAAAGTATAAAAAATCAACATAAAAATGTTGACGGATAAACCGCAGATTTTAATTTTATACACGAAAAAATGAATAAACTTACACATATTGAAAAGCAGAAACTCTAACGCGAACTATGTATGGGCGGTGGCTGTGCCCTAGACTTCTCCAATCGTACCTTCGAGGAATTTTTTCGTGATGTTGTTGGTGTTCAAATCTATGATTCACGCTTCAATTTGGCTTCTGGTTCAAAGGCCAATAGAAATTACTTGAGGTCGCAGCAGTGCCGCCTCAGAAGTCTGTTGGAACTGTTGAGGGTCACATCTTGAATAGTGAATTAAAGAATTCGAGAGAATTCTGAAACAAAATGGGATCAGGTTTTGAAAGATTAGTTTTAAAGAATGAGGGTGTTTAGTACATCGGCAAAAAATGATGAAACCCAGGCGCTGTGACAAAAATTCACAGTGCCAATCAAATTTTCAATAACCTGAAGGTCAGAAACTAAAATAGACAAAAAAAAGA
>JAQIBP010000007.1 GCA_027858995.1 Deltaproteobacteria bacterium
GATCACATACAATTTAACTCTAAAATCAGATAAAAAATAGGGAGAAAGGATATTTATTGTAAAGCCCTTGTCAATAAAGGCTTTACATAAAAATATAAGAAAAAAATTTGACAGAACTACACTTACTATAAGGAGAATATAAATGTACGATCCAAAAATGAAAAAGAAAGTCACTATCTCAACATCTGGTACAGCCGGCCCTTACATAATCATAGACCATGATTTAACAAAAAAAGTCGTTGATTTGTTAACGACAAACCAGATTACTTATAGTATAGATGAAGGTGCCATTACAACAAACACTGGAAATAAAGATGATGTGATTAATTTGTGCCGTGATGTTGATGTTGACTTTGTTCAATCATTATTAGACCATGAACCTTAAATGCTAAATCTCGCAATCTGGTTATCTTCACATAAATCTGATACCCAATACCAGGCTATCTGGCTTTTCATCGGTGATGTTCCAAGTTCACTATACAGTGATCAATAGAACAAAATTAAGGGGGTTTTAATAATGGCATGGAATTTAAGAGGAGGAGTGTTAATAATTGGCTCCTTATTATGGCAAAAGAATCTTACAGATGATGATACCAGTGTAAGATTAGATTGGAGAAATGGAAGATTAGATTTAGAAAACAGAATATACATCAAAGCACCTATTAGGTATGGGAGAAAATCAAAAGATGGTATAACTACTATGATTTTTTCAAATAAAATGAAAAACAAAAAAGGCTTTTGCTACGTTATACCATTTAAGAAAGCCATCAACAATAAAGACGAGTTGCTATGCGAAGCTATAAGCCTTTCTTGCGCTGAAGGAATGAAAGGTAATTTTGTTAGGAGGTGGGGCGTATTAACCTATTTATTTAACAACACGATAGATAATGACGCAAAAAAGGCAATTGTACAATTATTCAGGAAAAGAAAAAAAAATAAAAAGTTTGATATTGAAGAATATAAGGTCTCTGGAGAGAAAAACTGTTTAACAAAATCATTAAAATTAAATATTGACTGGCCAGAACCGGTACTAGAAAAGGATAAAGACTTACTAAATAAATTTCATTTTCTATTAGCTACCGCAACTAAGCCTCAGAATCCGGCTCCTAACCTATCTGAAATTTCAGAATCTGTTAAATCTGATATGAAAAGAATGTATTTTATAAATAATATGATAAACGGCATAATTACCGCTGAGGATTTTGAAATTTCTAAATTATTATAAGTAAATAAAAAATATAATACGAATAGTTAATAGTTCTGTAAATTATGGGGCAACATCGGCCAAGGCGACCGGTTACCACTGTATTGATTTGGATTTTATCAACGACATTTTTTTTGTGATTTTATCGTGTTTGGATTCTGTTGCCATAATCTTGCCTCATCGTGATAATATTTAAAGTTGGCCAAATATGGCATATATTTATACCCTTTTTAAGATGGGGTTTATTGATCGCTTACTTTAAAAACAAGTTCCAAAGATTCAACACATATTATAAGACACATATAGCATTAACATTTAGTAATTGTCCTGTATTATTCCGCCTTGGAAAAAAGGATTTTAGATCCTCGCGCAAGGTTCCGTGGTGGCTGTGTCCTTTGGAAAAATTTTTGCTGACATTTTCAAAACTTATGGCTGTATCAGATTGCATCGGTAAAAATCTTTTGATAATTCATATACTAAATTACAGCCTGCCTGCAACCAAGAGCTTTTGTTATTCTACTAATGGTAGAAAATTTCGGATTTCCATCTTCTGCTAATGATTTGTACAGACTTTCACGGTTAAGGCCGGTTTCCCTGGCTACTTTTGTCCTGCCTTTTTTTCTGGTCAGATAACCAAGGGCTATAATAAAAATACGCGGGTCATCGTCCATAAAAGCATTATTCAAGTTTTCGTTAATCTCTTCTTTTGTCTCAAAATAATCAAAAGGATTATATGGAGTTGTTTTAATAGTCATAAATGTCACCTATATCGTTTTTGATATTTTTTTGCTCTGTCAAGACGACTGGTGATAGCGAGAACTGCTTTACTGTCTCTTAACTTTTTAAGCCATTTGTCAAATATTCCTGTTGTTTCAATCTCGTAATACATAAAATAATGTGGCCTATAGACTACATCTTGTCAAGAAAAAGGATGGGTACTGATAGAAAAAATTATTGACCAATGGTCTACACTAAGTTACCATAAACGTAACTTAATGTAGAATAACTGAAAAATATGCAACCTATTAAACAACTTAATCATATTATATCAGAACTTGCAGACGAAGAACATTATCTGTTTGCACTGAGCGACTTGCGTGGTGCCAGTCCGGATCGGACACAAGGCGCGTTTAAAGCTCTGGTAAACCGTGCGGTCAAGGATGGTTTGCTAAGGCGCGTTTGCCGTGGACTTTATTTTTATCCAAAGGTCTCCTATGAAGCAGGATTGATTCTGTACCATGCTGCTGCCCGGCTGCGTGCCCACGAGTTTAATTACATCAGTTTGGAATCCGTATTAAGCGACGCAGGCGTGATCTCACAGGTCCCCATGCACTGGATTACTCTTATGTCTTCCGGCCGCAGTAACATTATTAATTGTGGGGCCTGGGGGCATATAGAATTCATTCACACTAAAAATTCAGCTGCTTCTCTTGCATGCCGGCTAACATACGACTCCAGTTGTCACCTGTGGCGTGCATCGGTTTTCCAGGCCATAAAAGATATGAAGCGAACCAGACGAAGCACTGATTTAATTGACTGGGACTTTGCCCATGAACTTATTTGACCACCTGGTGTCTCAGGCCATGAAAAGCCAGGGAGAGCTATCACCATTACGAACCGTTATTGAAAAAGAACTACTGCATCACGATATTCTCCGGGAAATGAGTGGTGCGGGCCTGTTGGACAGCCTGACCTTCATTGGTGGGACATGTTTACGTTCCTGCTATGGATCTAACCGTCTAAGTGAAGATTTAGATTTTACCGGTGGTCATGAGTTTAAACGCACAATGCTTAGTGATTTAAGCCATATACTTATCAACCGTTTACACAGAAAATATGGTTTACATGTTATAGTAAGCGAACCAACACGGGAAACCGGCAATGTGGATACCTGGAAACTGAAGGTAACCACCAGGCCGGAACAGAAAAACCTGCCTCTTCAGAGGATTAATATTGATATCTGCGCTATCCCCAGTTATGACAGCCGCCCTGTTTTACTGCGCAATCATTATAATATTGATATGGGAACGTCTGGCTTGATTATCCGGGTGCAAAGCCTACAGGAGATATTAGCTGACAAAATTGTCGCCCTGGCTTTAAGGCCGAACCGGATCAAAAATCGTGATCTATGGGATATTAGCTGGCTCAAGCAACACAATATTGACGTACCATTAAATCTGGTGGCAAAAAAAATTAAAGATCACCATTGTGACACTGATATTTTTTTGGCATTACTTGATGAGCGAAAACAAATTTTACTGAATCTACCAGATGCAAACTCAAACTTTATTTGGGAAATGAGACGTTTTCTACCCCCACAGGTTGTGTCCGACACTATTGAGAATGAAATATTTTGGAAATATTTGACCGATCATATCCGTAATGAATGTGATCTTGTAATTCACAAATTACCGAAGTTATGATGAAACAGCCGCAAAATGAATCACTGGGCTGACAAATAAAGGTTAAGGAAACTTAAATTCCTTTAAAAACGTCTCCACTGGAAGAACTCTTACCCCATTTTTTTTATAATCTTTTTTGCCCTGGTGTACCTGATAAAAATCAGGTATATGCGTCCGTTCTTTAAAATAGAAAATAGCAGGGTTAATGCTTTTTTCTCCAGTTTTGCATTCTACTGCAAACTTGGGAACACCTTCTTTTAATACAACAAAATCAATTTCGCGTTTATCCGTATCCCTGAGAAAACGAAGTTCCATGGACAACCCTTCTGTATCTTCAATAAAATGGCAATACTTTAAAAGATGTGAGGCAATAAAGTTTTCAAATCTCGGACCGGGATCGGGCAAAAGAGACCAGTCCCATAGATATAATTTCTGTTCTTTTTTAACTGCACGTATTTTTGGAGGTCCATAGGGTGGAATTCGAAAACTATAATACATTCTTTCAAATATTTTCAACCATCTTTCAACAGTTTCGTGGGCAACCTGAAGCATCTCCTTGAGATTTTTTACAGACAAGGGTGATCCAACCCTGTTAGGAAGCTCATGTGCAAGCAATTCAAGCATGCTGATCTCTTTTATATTTTCAAGATCTCTGATATCTTCATAAATAACCCGCGAAAGTCTCTCTCTCTGCCATCTTCTCCAGAATTTTTCTTCCGCCCTTAATAGGGGTTCAGGAAACCCGCCAAATTTTAATAACATTTCAAAATCTTTTTTACCAGGGTCAGAATTCAATTCGGTAAGGGAAAACGGATGCAAACGGTAATAGTGATATCTTCCCTGCAGGGAGTCTCCTCCTTTTCTATAATAATCCAGTCTTGCCGAGCCTGTGATAATAAATGATATCTCAGATTTGTTTGTATCATAGAAACCTTTTACAAGATTTCTCCACCTGGCGTATTTATGTATCTCATCAAGAACAATATTTTTTTCATTTGAAGGCAATTCGCCTTTTAATAATGAGGCTCTTATTGAAATATCATCCCAGTTCAAGTATGCGGGATGGGTTTCGATTGGTTTTGGTAAAAACGTCAGGGCAAAGGTGGTCTTTCCCACCTGTCTCGGACCACCGATGAAAACCATTCTGGTTTTAAGATCATTTACAACCGGAATTTTAATATATCTCTGTCTATACTTTGTCATAGCATAATAGACATAACACGATTTTGGTCATGAGTAAAGTAGAGTTCATACCCCAAATATACCCTGCCTTTTTTTGAGTTAAATTCCGTTGTTTAATGATGTCATTTCCATATCTCTTTTTAAAAAAGCGTTAAGAGGTCTTAATGAGAACCCGAGTTATGATATATTCTGTACCGGCAGTAATGCAAATCTGCTGTCCGGAGAACTCTCCACACTGCTTGCCGGCAAAAATATTCAAATCCGGGTAAATCCTCTATCCTATAAAGAATTTCTACAATTTCATCAGCTTAGCAGCTCAATTGATTCTCTTAATGATGTATATATTGGTAAACAAAAAACAGATCTTTATAGTTTTTGATCAACGACAATTATTTTTTTCCTGCGTATTGCCTCATTAATAAATCATACCGTCCCTGGTTTTTTGCCTCACGAGTAATCTTACCGACGGGATGGTAATTTTTTATAACTATCTTCAATTTTTAACATACAATAATTTT
>JAQIBP010000084.1 GCA_027858995.1 Deltaproteobacteria bacterium
TGTCACTTTCAAAAAGCGTATAGGTTAATCCGATGCTGTATCTATAGTCCAGGTGTTCATCCTGCTCCCCGCTTTGATCATCATCAAAGCTTTCATATCTTACCGCTGCAAGCAGAGGATCCATGATCTGGCAGCCTATAGAAACAAACCATGCAGATTCATTGTATTCCTGGTTATCTGTAAAGTGTTTTTCCCTGTTGACAGCATCAATATATTCCCAGTCAAGGATAAAATCGGTAATTTCATAGTGTGCCGATACCCCGGCAGTTGTGTTGCGGTCCCCATCACCGGGCTCTGAGTCAAAATATGCGGACAGGGTTAAATCTTCAACAGGTGACATGGTAATATTTAAAATATATGATTTTATTTCGTCTTTTGCTGCATACCCTGGAGTATTATCCCTTGTAAAACCGTATCCAGCATCGGAAATTTGATCTATAAGAGCTTCCCCTTTATAGAGTGTTGCTGAAATATCAACTCCAAAGGGTTCAAAGGTGGCTCCAATGGTCGCACCTGTTTTTGCGACTTCATACAATTCACAGGTAATGGGATCATTAATAAACAGGCTTTCAAATAAGCCGAATGGCTGGCCCCTTTTGCCACCAATAAAATAAGCATGAACTCCTTGTTTTTGAATAGTAAAAAAAGCCTCATCCCAGAATATCGTAGCATCCGAATCAAGTGCTTCACCCTTTAAAAGGAGATTTGCACTGACATATTCATGGAGAACCGCTTCAAGGCCAAGCTCCACTGTACCGATATCAAGATCGGAAGAAGATTGATTGTTGGTGTTGTCGGAAAGATCACTGTCACTGGTATAAGAGTAATCAAGCTCAATAGTGCCGGACAGGGTGATCCTGTCGGAAATTTGTCCAAGAACACCGGAACCTGACGAGGATTCTTTCTCCAATGCCTCTATTCGTTCTTCAAGTTCGGTAGTGGATGCAGCCAGAACTGGCTGTAAACCTGCTACAATAAGAAACATCATACTGATAATAGCAAATAAAATTCGTTTTTTCATTTTTTTTCCTTTATGAATTAATAGTGTATAAAAATGAATACAAGAGATAAAATATGATTCTTCCCAACCCCAAAATCTTGTATGGGACTTTAATTTTAAAAAACAGAAGAATACTCCTGTGAGTCCGCAATTTTAAAAAGTAAAAACTATGTCCAAAACTTTATCAAATACATCATGAGTACTCTTCGAATACAATTTTATGATTGACCAGATTCATTAACCTTATTTTACCTTGGACAATCTTTTGCTCACCGAAAATGTTGACCATTCGATATCCGCCTTCACCTTCCGGCTCGATTATATCTACGGATTCCAACATCAATTCCTCCTGCCCATTTTTTAAAATATAAGCATTTGCTTCACACATCTTTCAAAACCTCCTTGATTTTTTCTTCAACAATAGCCTTAACCATATGCGGTAATGGCTCTATAATCATACCCACAAGTATGACACGCTCTTGAGTCAGCGGAAGCAATATTTTCGGGGCCGGGCTGCTCATAACTGCTTCGGCCATACGCGGTGTAACCTCTCCCAGCATGGCATTGGCCCAAGTCACCGATATGGGGCCGATGATAAGATCGGCATCCTTGACTGTGTGAACAATGACATTTTCGCCTGTTGCACCGCGGTTTGCCCCGGCTTTCATCATCTGAGCAGTTGCTATGGCATTCGTACCCAGAGCCAAAATTTCCATTGACTCGCCATAAGCTTCCTTCAAATATTTTATCAGAGTTGAACCGATACCACCGCCTTGTCCATCAATAATACAAACTCGTTTTCGCAATATCTCTCTCCGGTTCCCTATACTTTTGCGTATGCTATAAAAAAAGCTGGTTCTGCATTTTTCGTTAGTCTTTTGCTCTCATAAGGATTCATGCCAAAACATGAAATATCATACGATTTTATATCCTTGAAATTAGCGGTTTGCAAAAGCATGTTCGCGTTATCAAAGCAAATACCTTCATAATACGGCAATGATTTTTGAATTCCGGCATAA
>JAQIBP010000112.1 GCA_027858995.1 Deltaproteobacteria bacterium
GGAACTGTCAAATATTTAATTCTATTTATTTCAGCTGAATTTGCTGCATAACGAGTTGGTTCTGGAACCAGATCCGGGATAATTTCCGGGGTCTCCGCTATTTGAGGAAATCGCCAAAACCTGGGCAATGATCCAGAGGCTAAAACAAAATGGCATGTCCAATCAGTGACCAACTCTTTAACCCATTGCCACATTTGAGGCCACATCCAGGCGGGAATTGCAGCATGAACCTCATCAATAAAAATTGCTGAGCCGGGCAACTCATGCAGTTTCCGTAGCCTCGCTGGTTTATTGGCGGCAATGGTTTCAAAAAACTGAACAGCAGTTGTAACGATTATTGGCGCTTTCCAGAGAGTGGTTAAGTGACGGCTGTCTATATGATCAAAATCGGCCTGATGGTGATGCTCTGCAATGACTTCAAACTCGTTCTCACCAGGTAATACCAAAGCTTTACGGTATGTGTCCACCGATTGTTTTATAATATTTGTGTATGGTAAAACAACGATGATATGTCGCAGTTCCTTTTCGATTGCCGCCTTTAACAGATGTGCCATAACAGCAGTTGTCTTACCGGTTCCCACAGGACTATCACAGGCAATAATCCCTTTATCTATTTTGGCATTTTTACAGCCCTGGAAGATATCCCTCCGTAAAAGATTTCTTGTTTTTGTAGGATTTTTCTTAAACAAATCATCAGTATGACATTTAAGCGACTCAAGACGCTCCTGCCAGCGACAGGAAGGAGGTTCAACACTTATTTCATTGCCATAATGACGGGCAGTATCCCCATGGTCTCCATCCACCAGACAAGAAAGAGATAAACGAAAACGCAATCCCCCCCATCCGCTGCTTCCTTTGTATACTTCAGACAGAAGCTGGTGCGCATGAACATATTTATTATGTGTCAACACATATTCAGCGAGATACTTTTCAGTTCGAGTTCGAGAAAAAGTATCTTCATGCCGGAGAAATAAACGACCGCGTACTCTCTCATCATAAAGATTTGGCAAGCCCTGATGGTGTTTGCTGGCCAAAATAGCACTAACCGAACAATTTTGTTTCAATAAAAAAGCAGCCCCTGCATCCTCGTGCTTAATAGGCAATCCTCTCTGAGAGTTACCCTCAAGGACATCCTGATTTTTGGAATCAAGCTTTCCTAAATCATGACAGATAGCTGCGTTTACTACGCTTTGTTTAAAATCAAAACAGTCATTTGTTAGATAACCGCAAGCACCCTCGGCGTTATCAGCAGCCTGTTTTACAACATTACAAATATGATTCTTGTAACTTTGAGTTGGAATACCTTTATCAGGCTGCGCACTATGGGCTAATGGGTCCATTAATAGTCGACAACCAAATCACGCAAAGGCTCAACTTTATCCTGTAATTCCTGCGGAAGCGCAACAGGCACATCATATTCATCCCAGAAAAAAGATGGTTTCTCCGGCTCTTCTTTTTTCTTTGGTGTCAAGGCATCCAGTAAATCAAAATCAGAGCAGGAACCAAGCATGGATTTATGCTCAATATACCAGGCATGACGTATGCCAACAGAGGGGCGCACATATGATGCCGTATGTGAATAAGCATAGGGGATTATTTTCAACAAAAGGTCAACATCCTTTTGGGTACAGCCTGACTTTGTTGCAGCTGTCGGGTTCACAAAGAAAGGAATGGTATAAACTCCATGACTGACAATGCGGTAACCTAAAGGGGCCATACCTTGTTTTTTATCTTTCTGCACGCCTGCTTTGTTTGTATTTGTCTGTCTTTCTATCTCTACAGGAGAGACAGAAACACCCATACCAAACTGAACAACCCCTGTTTTAATGGTAGTCGATGCCCCTTCCTCAAGGAAAGTATTACCAAAAATTCGACCATCCCAATATTTCAGTTCAAAGGTTCTATCCTTTTTTTCTATTTCTTTCAAAATAGCAGCCCGATCACGTCCCCGGCTTTCAAGTATACAAAAATTTTCAGGTTTTAATTGTGGGGAAAACTGGCCAGAAATTTCTTGCCACACAGGCCCATCTGTATTTCCTACAAGATCACGAATTTTCCGTTTAAATGATACTGGTGAAATTTCACCTCGATCATCAAACCGTTGCCGAGGATCACTTTCTCTGTCCGGGTCACCATTGGGATTTGAGTTTCTCACTTCAACTATGAGAAGTCCTGTAGCCTTTTTGGGGAGTTCATTATTTGTCATTATCTTTTTTCTCCTTTGCATTTTTCTCATTTTTTCCACTGCGAGCTAAATATCCAAGCAACATCTTTGCCTGGGCTGCCTCATCAGGCCGAAAGCTGAGATCGCTCTCTTCAAGCGTCTGAGCAACTTTTCCCATTTCATTTACTGCCCACTTTGCCAGCTTAGCCTCTTCCCCTCCTTTGTCTGCCCAGGCTTTATAAACCAGTAATCGTTGGTTCAACCTAGCCAAGGCATGTTGAGGGTTATCCAATGCAGTTCTCATCATTGCATTGCCAAGAAGCTGGGCAGGAATATCCTTTCTCACAATCTTGCCATACTCCTTGTGCAAGGTATCTGCCAACGATAGTATTTTGCCAACTTTAAACGCCTCTCCTTCCATATATTCCTCCTTTTTAAATCCGAGCTTATAGAGTAAGATTGCTAACAAACTGATGGCAAACAAGGTGCTCTTTTTTGCTTCGATACTGTATTTTTTTATTGTTTCTGTATTCAACGCTCCTCCAATACCAAGCAGTAGAGGATGTGTTTGCCGCATAAGTAGTTTCAAGAACTTGTTGCAGAGTTCCCTGGTTTCTTGTGGTGAGCCAAAAAACAAGTCAAAGACATCACTCAGTCGACAGCCCTGAACAGCACTGTTATCAAGACCATTGCGTATCCATTGGTAATGAAACAGCCGCATTATTGCAGGAGGTGAAGGGCAAAGTGGATTGTGCGCTTTGGGATTTTCACCTTTCTTCAACGGAACTACTAACGAAAAAGGTGGGTGATTTTTTGCCCCTTTCCGCCATATTTCCACTCCATACAAAATATTTGAGACAGTAAATACCGAATTAAACAACACCTTTCTACGTCCTTTATCAACACTTTTCAAAACAAAAATCCGTAACTGATCACCGGGACTGATTGCATTCTTCCCCTTCAGTGCATCACAAACAATCTTTGCAGTGGCTTCAAATTGGCCTTCATTATTTTGATCATCACCCAAAAAGCCGAAATCAATTTCACTCATTGGCATTTTTTCCAAATATGAAATCAGCAGATTTTTTTCTTTTTTGTCGCTGCCGGGAACAGAACACCAGGTTTGCCCTTTACGTTTAGGATCTGTAATAAACAAAAAACAGCTATACAGCTCATTGGTAAGATCTTTATTCACAAGATAATTTTCAACACTAATCTTACCATAACGATAATGACACGGGGTATCCACGTTCATCGAAAAAAGGTAAGATTGACTAAGAATAGGCAGTTTCGGAGCAGGGAATTTCTTTCTTTCCAATGCCCCGAGAAGGCCACTTAATGCACATGTATCTTGGCTGTCACTTCTCCTCTCTGTTGTAAATAGTGCAGTGCTCACGTGCCTTTTAATTTCTTCATCAAATACCCGGCATTCAAAGTCGCTATAATTATCAACATCAAGAACAATAGAAATATCTCCAGACTCGTATATTTTTTTCGTATTATGCCATCTACCAAGCACAAGCTGTTCAACCACATCCCAGGATTCAAGCTTACCTTCCATACAATTGTTGATAGCTATATCTGAAAGTTGTTGTAAAAATAATTGACCACTATCAGCTATTTTTTGCACACGGGCCAGCAAATTCAAAAAGATAAAATTTTCCTGATGGCTTGCTTTCAGCTTTTTTTGTAATTTAGCAGGAAAAGTAGAAAATCGTTTTTCAAGGGATATAATATATTTATCAATATCATGAACTTTATTATGAGGATAAAGTTCAGCTTGATAGCAGATGCATTTCAGTTCTTTAAAACGGTTAACTCCTCTTTCTTCTTCCAATAGTTGATGGATATCCTCTGCATTCAGAATTGGCGACCAAATTGGAATCTTCAAATTAAAAACAGGAAATGATCTTTGAAAATCTGGCATCAACTTCCAAGTTGCTGCCATCTTTTCCTGGGGGTGGAACTCAATACGTCGAATCGCACCGGATTCATTTATACCAACTACGAATCCATCATTTCTTCTATGATATGTCACCCATGGGTGAATTTTCTCTGGCTCTATACCACATCGCTCTAAACTTTTATGGAGAGTGTAAATTTCACTAAGCATATTCAAGCACCCCCTCTTGAATTTCAACATTTTGCCTGAACACAGGCTTATATTTTCCATCAACCGGCTGATCAAAAACAGAATGTAATAACGATGGAATAATTTGGTTTATATCCTTTTGTACAAATGTTACTTCTTCACGCAATGGGCCGAAATAAGATGGCACAAATTCTTTCCATCCTAAAACCGGTGTGTAATATGTCTGTCCTTTTTTCAGCCGGCGAATAAACATTGCCTGTAAAGCGTGGAGGTGATTATTACCATTGGGTGCCGGTGTGACCTCTTCAATAACCCCATATAATCGGAAACATACTTCAACCAGTATTGTTGCAGGCAATTGATATGCAGTCTTTTTCTTTATTTGATTAGGGTGCCGAAGAGGCCCGCCATAATTAGTGACATATTTTTCAAACCTGATCGGTTTGCATATTTCAACCTTTGTGGGCCGGATGTAGGCACTTTTATATCTGGCAACTGCCTCAAACATTCCTTTCGCTGCAGAAAAAGTCGGAATTGGGTAAGAAATCGGTGTTGCTCCAGAATCCGGTCGAGTAAAGATTGCTGACGATCCAGCCACTTCAAAAGCCACTTGATATTTTTTCTGTTTCATTGTTTTAATCCCCTAATCCAAAAAATTAAAGTTTTACAAACAACTACATCTCATTTAATCAAATCAAATTTACCTTTAACACTGTTTAACTTAAAGCAACGTTTGAATATAGTATATATTATTAATTTCAACTATCCTCAAGCACATGATAAAATAAATTATTGAGAACAGTGTCTCTTGAAACCATATCCAGTTCCTGCCAGGCTTTTTAGGAAAAGAAGGTTGTTGTATATATATAAACCTGACATAAAAATCACTGTTCTGGGAGGTAAATCCCCATGCCCTGTTGCCTGATGCACAGGCATAAAGTATGCAGACTTGATATTCTTTTTCAATAGTGTTCAGAGCTTTTAAAATTTTTTTGTACATTTTATTTTCTCAAGCTGCTGACTTATACTTCGTTAGAGGCTTTAACGCCTTGCAAGATGGAAAAATAATTTAATTCAAATCATCTTTTGGTTTTTTCATAACAGGGACTTTTAAGACAGGGACACCCTCTTTGGCAAGAATTTTATCATCTTCCTTTGTAGTGCTGCCCCGGATATTCTGGTACTCTTCTGCCCCGTAATGCATTTTCAAGGCTTGTTTTGTAAAATCAGATCCTACATCTTCATAATTTTTTTCAACATATTCAGCCACTTTCTCAGTTAATTCAGCCATGGCTTCCTGACTTGCCTGCAAGGCTTTCTGATTTGTATGGGTAGATGTTCTTTTTATGGCAATGGGATGCAGTTTCTGGACAACAGATGGTGTTTCACAAACAGGGCATGTTAAAATACCCTGCTCCTGCTGATTTTCCAAATCTTTTTTATCTTCAAACCAGCCCTCAAAAGTATGGCCGTTGAGACATTCAAGATCAAATACTATCATCTTAGATGATCCTGCTTACGCCTGTGGATATATTATAACAGTAATCTCCCATTTTTTCATAACTGGAAACAAGGGATATAAAGAAAACACCACTATCAACTGAGCAGTCATCTGATCTTAATCTCTCTATATGCTGATGCCTCATATTTTCCCGCATCTGATCAATTGTATCTTCAAAGGCAAGTGCTTTCTGATAAAACCCTGGAGTTTTTTCATGCAGTTCATCAAGTATTAATTCCACAAATTTATCCACTTCACTGGAAATAACTGCCAGATCATTTTTTGCTGTTTCGCTGAATCCCAGATCATTGTCATATATTTTTTCAAGCATGATTGCTACATTTTCCATGGAATCACCCAGTCTTTCAATATTATTGGTGATACGCATAAATTCTGATATCTCTTTGGCTTCAGGCTCATTTACCTCGCCTTGGTAAACAGTTGTCAAATATCTGATAATCACTTTCTGACAGGCATCAATATGATCTTCTACAGCTTCTCTCTCTCCGAGAATATCATCATCTCTTATTTGAAGACACGATGATGTCTTTTTCAGGTTCATATGGGTAAATTCAAGTGTTTTAATAATCTCACCCTTAACCTTGGCAAGTGCGCCAATGGGTGAATCAATAAAACTCTTGTCAAATTGGGGCAGTCTGTACCTTTCCGTTGTTTTTTTCTTTTTTGGCGACAAAAAGACTGCCACCTTAATCAGTTTGGGGAGAACAAGGAGAAAAAAAGAGGCATTTACAATATTAAAAAGTGTATGGCCATTTGCAATATACCTTGCCATATTGACAACCTCTCCATTTACTTTCTGATCAACAGGGGCTGCCCCGAGTAATGATGTTACATATTGCACAAAACCCACAAAGGGGTGAAAGAACAGCACAATCATAGAGACACCCAGCACATTGAACAGAGTATGTGCCCGGGCCGTCTGATGGGCACCGATATTTTTTGAACCAATTGTTGCAATTTCCGCTGTAATGGTTGTGCCGATATTTTCCCCGAGAACCAGAGCCATGGCAGTGGGAAAATCAAGCAGGCCCTGGGAGGCAAGTGTCATTGTAAGACCCACAGTGGCTGATGAGGATTGAACCATTATGGTTAATATTGTTCCCATTGATATACATAAAAGAATACCACCCAGACTGTCAGTGGTAAATTTTGTAAAAAAGGATATAAATTGAGGATCAGTTCTCATGGGAGAAAGACCGTTTTTCATAACAACCATACCATAAAACAGAAGGCCAAATCCAAGGATAATATCCCCTATATGGCGATAATGCCGCTTCTTTGAAAAAAATTTCATGGGAACGCCAAGGGCAATTGCAGGAAGGGCAAGTTTAGTTAAGTTAATGGCTATCAACTGGCCTGTAATAGTTGTACCGATATTTGCTCCCAGCACCACACCCACAGCCTGCTGCAAAGACATCATGCCGGCACCTACAAATCCTATGAGCATGACTGTGGTAGCAGACGAGGATTGCACAATTGCAGTAACTCCCGCACCAGTTGCACACCCCAGAAATCTATTGGCTGAGATCGCTTCAAGAATCTTTCTAATCCTTTGCCCAGCCGTTGCCTGAAGCCCTTCAGTCATTGTTTTCATTCCCAGAATGAAGAGTCCAAGACCACCAACAGTCTGAATAATTATATTAGTTAAATCCAATTTTTACCTCTGTAAAAGGTTATATCCAAGGTTATAATAATTAAATTATAACAGTATAATAATAAAACGCGAACAAACCAATCTTAATAAACACGGAAAGTTATATATTAGATTGATATATTTTTCAATCGGGAAATTTGTTTTAGATCAATGTCTGAATTAATACAGGGAAAGAGAGTATTGTTTGTAAAAACAGGGTGTTCTGTCAGATCAAACTTTGAATATTTTACAGCACTTTTCCACATTGGTGTATGGGGGATCGGGGTATAATAGGCAAGGACAGGCATTATTCCGGTTTTTGCCACAATCTGCATGGAAATTTCAACTTCATCAAGATTTTGTTGTGGCAAACCACATAATAAATATGCTCCCATCTGTTCTTTTTTGAACCCGGCAGATTTCAGGTTCTCAACCGCCTGAAAAAAATCATTTTCAACAACTTTTATATCATGGCTTCTTTTTTGGGAAAATTCCGTTGTTTCAAGCCCCAGTCTGATGGTTTTAAAACCTGCTTTAAACATGAGATCTGCTGCATATTTTGTGATTGCATTGATATGAAGGGCATTGGGTGTGTGGAACCATACTTCCATCTTAGAAGCAATGATTTTTTCAAACAGAGGAAAAGCAGATGATTTTGCATTTATCAGCAGGGCATCATCATAAAAGGCAAAATTTTTAACTCTGTATTTTTCATGCCAGTGCTTGATCTCTTTAAATACATTTTCAGGCGATCTTTGCCGGAACTCTGGTTCAAGATATGAGGAAGCACAATAATCACATGAAAAAGGGCACCCCCGCGAGGTTAAAATCGGGGCATAGGCAATCTGGTTTTGAAGATCAAGGGCTGGATAAGGCAACGCATTCAGATCATTGGATATATAGCTGTCATCTAATTCAAATCCTGTAAAATCCTTGATAATTTTTTTTAATTGATGTTCTCCAACACCTTTTACCACAAGATCTGCCAGGGTGTGTTTTTTTGCATGATCAAAGTTCAAGGTGGCATAGATACCCCCGAGCACAAGCGGGACATTGGGATAAATCTCTTTAATGATTTCTATGGTTTCTTTTACCCCGGTGGCCCAATAGGTCATTAAAGAGGTAACAAAAATGATATCTGGTTTATCTGTTTTTTGGAGATCTTGAATCAACCATTCAGGTTTTATGCCGTACCTGGAGTATTTTTTCCCAATAGTTTTGATCTCGTCTGATTTAAAATCTTCAGGCAGACCGATCTCTGTTTTTCTAAATGGTCCCCTGCCATCCCATGAAACTTTGATTTTTTTGGATTCTTGCGGATGAAATCGGTCAAGGCAGTCAATATAGCTTATTTTCAATCCTTTTTTGCGCAGGACGGCAGCTATTGATAAAAGCCCGAGAGGTTTTGCCCAGAAATCAAAGGCTGCAAAATCATGGATCCATGGATTTACACACAGGACATGGGGCGAAGAATCAATCTTCAAAATATTTCATGGATGTTTTTTTAAGCTCCTGCCTGCTGAACAGCAACTCATAATTATCCTGCCCCACAGCTTTGGAGATCTTTTTTACAAGGGCATAACATTCATCTTCGCTGGTTGCATGAACCATGGTATAAAGATTATATTTCCAGCCAGGAGCTGGATTTCGCCTGTAGCAATGGGTTATTTCATGAAAACCTGTCATAATATTTCCTACTTTTTCAACCTTGTCTTCATCAACTTTCCAGGCCACCATGGCATTTGCCTTAAATCCTGATTTCTGATGCTTTAACGTTGCGCCAAATCTTCTTATCATTCCTCTTTTATCAAGATTTTTTAATACACTTAAAAATTTATCTTCCGTTATGCCAATCTGTTCTGCCATTTCAAGGAATGGCCGTTTAACAACCGGTATATCGGTTTGCAGCAGGCTGATTATCTTTTTTTCCAAATCTGTAAGCATAGAGACTTCCTTCTACATTTTCCATTACCTGTTTCAAGGCTGCTTTTTCATAAATACCTTATATAGAAAATCTCCGGTTATTTAAAGGTTAATTTTATTTTCATGTCTATATAAGTTGAAAAATTAAATATTATACGAATGTATATAACAGGAATTTCAGTGTAGAAATATTAATGGTGAGTAATTTGTATTTCCAATAAAAGGCAGGTTCCCTGGAACGGATTATATAAAATTTTTTATGGACCAAATATCCAGTGCGTATCATTAGATTGTTTTAAAGAACAGATTTTTTCAAAGCATTATCAATATCCTGTTTTAAATCATCTGCATCTTCAAGTCCAATGGATAGTCTTAAAAGGGAATCTGTCACTCCAATTCTCTGGCGTTCTTGAACAGACATTTTTGAATGGGAGGTAAGTGCAGGAGAACAGATAGTTGATTCCACACCGCCAAGACTGACAGCCGGACTTACAATTCTTAATTTTTCAATAAATTTATCCGGATCTTTATCTTTTATCTCAAAGGAGAGCATGGCACCGAAACCTGTCATTTGCTGCTTTGCAATTTCATAGCCTTTAAAACTTTCAAGACCTGGATAATATACCTTTGAAATAGCAGGATGATTTTCCAGAAACTCTGCCACTTCCATGGCATTTTGAGTCTGGGCATTGACCCTTAAAACAAGGGTTTTCATACTTCTTTCCAGAAGGGAGCAGATTCTTGGATCAAGACTTGGCCCCAGAACCCTTGCAAGGCTTAAAATTTTCTCCATCTTTTCATGGGAGCATGCAACCATACCGCAGCACAGATCAGAATGTCCGCCAAGGTATTTGGTGCCACTGTGAATCACAATATCTATTCCAAGATCTAAAGGTGTTTGATTCACAGGGCTTGCAAAAGTATTGTCAATAATGGTTGTAATTTTATTTTTCTTTGCAAATTGGGCAATTTTTTCAATATCCACCACTGCAAGAAGGGGGTTTGTTGGAGATTCTATTACTATTACTCTGGTTTCAGGTATAACAGCTTTAATCACATCTTCAGCACTGGTTCCTGTAAATGTGCAGTCAATACCAAAATGAGAAAACCATTGAGTGGCAAAATGGTGAGTTCCTCCATAAAGGGCATCCAGCATTACAACATGATCACCGCTTCCGGCATAGGCCAGGATGGAGGTTGACATGGCTCCCATGCCTGAGCTGAAAACAAGACCTGTTTCTGCATGTTCAAGTGCAGCTATTTTTTTTCCAACAGCATCCTGATTGGGGATATTAAAATATCGAGGATAACAGGTATCATCCTTATTGATATAATTATAAGCAGAAGAGGTATAAACAGGTGTATTTATTCCACCGGTCTTTGAATCTTTCAGTGTACCTTTGTGAATGGCAATGGTTGTCTTTTCCATTATTATCCTTTTGTATTTTCTTTTAACTGCTGCCTCAATATTACAACCCAGATTCTATTTTTTATTTACTTCTCTCTGGAAACAGGGATATGATATCCTGCTCTGCTGCTTTGCAAACACCGCGTTCTGTAATGAAACCTGTGACAAGTCTTGCAGGTGTAACATCAAAGGCATGATTGGCTGCAGGGCTTTCTTCTGGAGGCACAAGTACTCTTGCACTCTTTCCATTTAAAAGGCCATATACATATTTTATTTCATCTGGATCCCGTTCTTCGATTGGAATATCTGCAATACCATTGGTAATATTCCAGTCAAAGGTGCTTGAGGGCAAGGCAACATAAAATGGAATATTATTGTCTTTTGCAGCAAGGGCTTTTAAATAGGTTCCGATTTTATTTGCCACATCTCCAGATCTTGTGGTTCTGTCTGTTCCCACAATGACAATATCCACCATGCCATGCTGCATGATATGCCCTCCTGCATTGTCTGTAATAATGGTATGGTGTACACCATGTTTACCAAGTTCCCAGGCAGTCAGGCGTGAACCCTGATTTAAAGGTCTTGTCTCATCCACCCATACATGGACATCAATACTGTTATCAAAAGCTGTATAGATTGGTGCTGTTGCCGTACCATATTCAATACAGGCAAGCCAGCCTGCATTGCAGTGGGTTAAGACATTAACAGGCTTTTCATTTTTCTTTTTACTTATCTTTTCAATAATCGGCAGACCATACTCACCGATTTTCTGGCAATTAAAGGCTTCTTCTTCAATAATTTTGAGGGCTTCATTAAGAGCTGCCTCTACCCGATTTTTATAATTTTCATGCTTTAATGCCGCAGATGAAACCCTGTCAACACCCCAGAAAAGATTCATGGCTGTTGGTCTTGCATCTTTAAGGCGTTTGCATTGTGAATTTAAATAATCATTGTCACAGCCTTTATTATCTTTTTGTACAAGAGCGATATATACTCCCAATGCTCCGGTTGCACCAATCAAAGGAGCACCTCTTACAACCATCTCTTTAATGGCATAAATAGTATCATCAACAGTATTTAAATCTTTTGCAATGAACTGGTGGGGAAGGAATCTCTGATCTATCACCTTGACTGTTTGAGAATCTTTTTCAAACCAGATGGGTCTCATCTCTTTTCCATCAACATTCATTCTATTTTTCCCATTTTAATTTTTAAAAAATATATCATATCATGTGTACAAACAGAGTAAACCTAATTTGTTTAAACTCAATAAAAAAAATGCAAAGGTGATCAGACCGGAACTGATATATTTTATATTTTGATATCTTTTAAATTTTGAACAGAGAGAGAGGAGAGGGACATATTGTATCCATCTCAGCAAGATCTTCAGCTGTGCAATACCCTTTGGAAAGGTATCCAAGATCATAGCCTTTTTGTGTAATTACCTGCAAATGAGTATGGTAAAACCAGTTTCCATTTTCATGGAAACCCCCTATGTAAGAGAAGACATCCCCGGCTGAATATTTTGTGCCCGTGGGTGGCAATTTTTCTGAGTTTAAATGACCGTAAAAACTATAAAATGTCTCAAAACCGGGATTTTCATGCATGAGAAGAACATGGCCGCCATAATTGCCATCTCCCGCCTCATAACCGCTCTTTTTTACTGTTGCTGAAAGCGGGGCATGCAAAGGAGTATCAAGGGGAACGATAATATCCAGACCAAGATGATAAAAGCGTTGTTCTTCAACCATTTGGGGACAGGATGAAAGAACTTTTTCCCGGTTTTCAAGATAGGAAGAGACTCCCCAGGAGTATTTATCCTGCATCATCCTGTCCAAACGGTTTTGAAACTCTTTTTGATCCCTGACATCCATGTCATCAAAGAGAGAACTGTGGTTTGACATATCAACAACAAGGGGATCACCTTTTAAATTGCTGAACACCGGTTTTATATCAATATTTTTGCTGTATGCTATATATGGATATATCATGGAATACTCCTGAGTTGTGAGTTGTGAGATTTGAAAAACAATTTTTATTACTCATATCTTAACTGCTCCTATGAAACCCTGAAGTCATTGGTTTTAATTAGACCTGGTATTTTTACAACAGGTTTCCCATCCTGGATTTCAACATCCTGATCAAATACAAAAGTTTCATCTATGCCTTTAAAATAGGTTTCATCATAACATGTAAGTTTGATTTTTACCTCAGTGTTACTGCTGTTTTCTCTGTTTATAAATGATGAAGTCAGGCCATAATCCACCTCACCAAGAGTTGTGAGTATTATATATCTTGGAATCTCCCTTCCTGATCCCTCTCTTCTGACCATGGTTGCAATATCTGTAACATCATAGGAATCTATTGGGTGTTCTAAGTTCCAGATTTTCTGGACAGGAAGTCCAGCAACATAAAGATGATGAAATTCTATACCAATATCCCTTGTTGCATAGGCAAACTTATGAATAGCAGTATCTGAATCATTTACACCACCCAGCAATGGAACGTTGCAATAAACACTGATACCTTTGTTGTTAAGTTTTCCTGCAAGTTTTTCATGCTCTCTGGTAAGCTCATCTTTTTGTATAAACCAGGTCTCTATTTCAAGTTTCAAAGGATTGACAACCCGCAGTTTGTTCAAATCTCCAAGTCTCTCTATAACAGCTCTGGTATAAGATTGCGGTGATGTATTGAACTTCATGCTCTTGAGCCTGATGGAGTTGACATGGGGTATCTCTTCAAGTTTTTCAACAATATTTTTAATATAAAACAGACTGTCAATTGCATCTTTTGGTGCATCTTTTTGAGATGAAATCACCACATCTGTAATCCTCTTATCCTCTTTTATGTAGTAAATTTCTTTCATTTCGGCATTAAAATCAATTTCAACCCTGGTTTCATGGAGGCGGCAGAGATGATCGAGATTTGTATCCACTATTGACTGCGCTGTCTGCGGCACATCAATCAATTCCTGTTTTAATTTTGCAACATCCTGTTTCCTGGCAGGTCTGTTCCTTTTAGATTTCCTTAAGGGCCTTGATCCTATAAAATATGATTCATCTCCTATTTGAGCCATATATTGGATATCAATGGTGCCTTCCTTATTCACCCGAATATTGTCAAGTTTTTTGGAGAGTGGAGCAAAGGATTTAAAATACTCAGGAGTATATGGGGTTCGCAGCCACACAAAATTATCATTGTCTTCAACTTTTTCCACTGCCCAGCCACTTGAAAACCAGTCCATTTTTCCAATGGGAGTCGCAGTACATATTTGGGGCATGGCACGATCTGACAGGTGTGCACGAAGATGCTTCGCTGTATCAATACCATAGGAGAGTGGTTTCCAGTAAATGCTGTTGCCATGAATGGGACTGCATGGAATATAGATATAATGCATTTCAGCCCCGGCACCCCGCAGCATCCCAAATAGTTTTACAAGCTCCGGACCTGTATCATTACAGCCATTTAAAAACGGAGTCTGGATATACACTGCAATTCCACTGTTAACAAGTTCAGATATGATCTCAAGACTTTGGGGAGAGATTTCATCAGGATGAATAAAGTGGGTTGCCACTTCCATTCTCTTGTTATTGATCTGAAGTTCAAGATTTTTTTGCTTAAGATATTTTAAATATGCATCATCTCTCTCTAAAAAAAGATCAGGATAATAGGCGATGGAACGGGTGGCAAGGCGAAGTGTTTTAACATGATCCACATGCATTAAACCATCTATGGTTGCAGCAATGTTTGCCCTGTTCATAAAAGGGTCGCCTCCGGTTACCACAATCTCTTTTACATCTGGAGAATTTTTTATGTGTTCAACAGCCTTTTCAACACTGTCAGGTGTTGGATTTTGTTCATTTCTGGAATCTTTATGTTTTCTAAAGCAGAATCTGCAATATACCGGACAGCCCATGTTTAAAAGAAAAATTACCCGATTCTCGTACATCTGCTCCAGTAGTCCATCATGAAACTGCCCTATCCAGGTATTGACAAACCCAACAGAACCCAACTCTTCAACAAAGGGCATATATTGATATGCAACATCCTTTGATACCATCATCTGTCTTATAATATGGCGGGAAAGCCTGACAGGATAGGTTTCAATAACTTTTTGCAAATCTGTTGTGCTCTCTTCTGGAATTTTTAGATTTGTAGCTTTTTCAAGCTGTTTTGTATCTTTAATGGAAATAAACCCGCTTCCAGGAATTACCTTTTCAAGTAATAAAACCAGTAAAACAGGAGGCAACTGAATATCCTGGAGTGTAATTGTATCTTTTTCCCCCTGTGCAATTATCTGTAAAAGATCATTAAAAAAGCTCTGGGGATTATTTTCATATCCTGTGGCTTTCAGCAGATTTAAAAATTGAGTTTCCCCATCTTTACCTTTTGTTGTCTCCCAGAAATCAGTCGCAGCAAAATTGCTGTCCTGATAAATCTCCAAAAACTCGATGGTACAATTGATCAGGGATGAAAGATCTATATCAACTTTTTTTTTTGAGTTTTTAAAAATAATGTTTATTGATTTGTCTTGTTTCATTAAAATGTTCCTTTACACTTTCAACAGGCTGTCAATCTTGTCCAGCCTTAAATATATAATAAACAGTATCCTCGGCAAGCCCATACCCAATTACTTTACCAAGGACTTCATCTTCATTTCCAGGAGCAACCTGGATTACCAGGTATTGCTTTAACATATCTCTATCAATAACCTGCTGCCATGGATAATTTTCTTTTTGCAAATACTTGAAGGGATTTTTTCCCTTTTTCAAATTATTTTCAAAGATAATATAACTTTTGGAAGAATCAAGGCTTTTTTTTATCCCTGAAAAATCACCATTTATTGTTGTATTATTTGAAAATTTTCTCAATTTTTTTACCACCAACTATATCATCATAAACAGTACAAAGCCGAGGAAATTGTTTCAATTCCGGTTGGAAAAGGTTGATCTGCCTGTCTTCATTTATTCTTCTATTAACTCTTTGTATCCGTTTTTCACTGCCCAATCAGCGTCCTTTGGTTCGCAAACCCAAAAAAGATGTTCTCCACCTTTAATTATTCTCAAAGTAACCAAGGATTTCCTAACATATAAACGGGCAGTTTTCAGGGACCTAAACGGCATAACAGATATCCATTTCATATTCCCCTGTTTATCTTTCAAGTTAATCATCGGCATTTTATTCTCCTTTTATTCATTGTACGCAATTATCCGATTGAATAAAAATTCATAAATATTTTTCAAAATTTTTGTGAGTTTATTCTATTTTATATTCAGACTGGCAGCAACCCGCAATGTTCAGGATCTACCGTGAGAAAAACCTCTTCACCGCGCCTGTATGGAGAACGTTTTACAAAACTTATCACATGCAGTACCTGTTTGCTCTTAAGTTCCACAAAATAACTGACTTCACCTCCCATATAGCTGCGGTCCATTATTTTTCCAGAAAAAAAGTTCATACCTTCTTTTTTGTCATAGTCTTTTTGGTAGCTAATGTTAATTTTTTGAGCCCTGATTACTATTTCTGATTTATCCCCATTATTAAATTCATCCGCAGGAACTGCAAGACATGTACTGCCGTCTTCAAGCTTTACCTTAGTAAATTTTTCTGTTTTATCTTCAACAATTGCATTTATGAAATTGGAATGCCCGAGAAAATCTGCTACAAAATGATTTGTCGAGTGGTTGTACACCTCTTCAGGTCCGCCTTCCTGCTGAACAATCCCGTCTTTCATTACAACGACCTTGTCTGACATGGAGAGGGCTTCTCTCTGGTCATGGGTTACAAAAATCGTTGTAACACCAAGCTGCTGCTGGAGGTTATCAATCTCCCTTCTCATATCCTCCCTTAAATTTTCATCAAGGGCTGATAAGGGCTCATCCATCAAAAGAACATCCGGCTCTATTACAATGGCCCTTGCAAGGGCAATACGCTGCTGCTGCCCTCCTGAAAGCTGGGATGGCATCCTGTTTCCAACTCCCGGAAGCCTTACTGTTTCCAAAGCTTTATCAACTTTTTTTTTCATTTCAAGCTTTGAAGCACTTCTATATTTAAGTCCAAATGCAACATTATCAAATATGGTTTTATGGGGAAAAAGTGCATAGTTTTGAAAAATCATACCAAGGTTTCTTTTATGAATAGGGGTATCATTAATTCTTTTGCCCTTGATAAAAATATCACCCCGGGTTGGCTCTTCCAGTCCGGCAAGCATTCTTAAAAGAGTTGTTTTGCCGCAGCCTGACGGACCTAATAGTGTGACAAGAGAACCTTCAGGAATTTCAAGGTCTGTTTTTTGAACAGCAACAACATCACCAAAATGTTTTTCAATTCCTCTGAACTTAACAAAAGCCTGGTCTTTTTCCTGATTCAAAATTTCTATCTCCCAAATAGTTGGAATTAAACCTTAAAGAGCATTAATACAAAAGCTCTTTAAGGCTTTTTTAATTTAAATTATTTTCCTGCTCTTATCCTGTCCCATTTTTCAGCCCACTCAAGTTGATGGCTGTTCCAATAATCCGGATCTGCAAACTGGTAGCCATTTAGTTTTCCAGTTGGGTCAAATGCCGGCAGTTTCTGAACCTCTTCAGGTATGTCAACCTTTGTAGGATCAAGACTTGGCGGATAACTCTGACCTTTTGCAACTGCAATGGCAGCTTCGGGTTCAAGCATGAAGTTCAATAATTTCTGAGCTATATTAAGATCTGTTCCTTTAAGAACATACATATACTCCATCCATGAGTAAGTGCCGTCCGGTGCAAGATATCCAATGGGATGTCCCTGTTTCTGAAGTCCTGCAACTCTGCCTGACCATGCTACAGTTGCATAGATGTCACCATTGGCAAGAAGACTCATCAATTCAGAACCTGAAGCCCAATATTTTTTAATCAGTTCTCTCTGCTCTTTTAAAACAGCCCACACAGCATCCACATCTTTAATATTGTTTGGATTCTGGCCTGTGTGCAGCGCTGCATACCACATATTGGTTCTAAAATCACCACCCCAGGATCCAAGTTTTCCTTTCAGACTCTTTTCATACAGAAGTGAAGCGCCCAGCTCTTCAGCTTTAGCTTTGGAAATTTGATCAGTATTATAGGCTATACCTGTCTGTCCAAGGTCAAATGGTACTGCAGAAAGATTCCCGTCTGTTATCCCTTTTAAGGTATCAATCATTTTTTTCATTACATTTTTAAGATTGGGGATCTTTGACTCATCAAGGACAACATTAAATCCAAGAGCTTTATATCTGGCATAATCATAAACCGCGCTCAAGTGGGCTATGTTAAACTCTCCTCCAGGAGGATAGGATGCTTTTACCTGTGTTAAAAATGCATCCATACCTGCAAATGCTGCATCAACAACTTCAATTCCGGTTGCCTTGGTAAAAGGATCAAAGGCAAATTTTCTTAATGCTTCTGAAGTTGAACCTCCCCAGGAGTGGCATGTTATGGATTTTGAAGCAAAGGCCTTGTTTACAAGCCCGAAAGGTCCACCTGTCAGGCCAAGTGCAGCACCTGAAATACCAATAAACTTTACAAAATCACGTCTTGAAATCCGGCCTTCCTTGTAACTTTCATATACATTGTCAAGCCTTTTTTCCAAATCTTTAGTCATTGTAATACTCCTCTTTTTTAAAATTAATAAAAAACACCTGAATACACTATTATTTATCTACCCCTTTTGCAAATTTTCTTGAAATATATCCTGCAAAAAGAGGGATTGAAATCGTAAGTACAATCATGACAGCACCCAAAGCATTAATTTCAGGGCTTATGGAGTTTCTAAGCATACTGAATATCTGGACAGGAACAGTCTGGTTGTGGGCAGTTGCCCAGAAGAGTGTCGCTGTAACATCATCAAATGATATGGTAAATGCAAAGAGCATGCCTGCAAATACAGCCGGGGCAAGCAGAGGAAAGGTGATCTCCCTGAATGTCTGAAAAGGGCTTGCACCAAGGGAGAGAGCAGCTTCTTCATATTCTTTTTTAATACCCACAAGTCTTGCCTGTACAATGAGCAGCACATAGGGAAGAGTTAATACAACATGACCAATGAGCAAAAGAGCAAAACTTTTAGGCTGCTGCAGCCATCTTATAAAGAGAAGCAAGGCAACTCCAAGAACTACTTCGGGAACCATAATGGGTGCGATCAAAAGGGTGTTAAGGAAATCCTTCCCTTTAAAATCATACCTGATAAATGCCATGGCTGCCGGTACTCCAATGGCTGTTGAGAAAATTGCTGTCAAAGATCCCAGTACCATGGAATTTTTAAATGCATCAAGAATGGTGGAGTTGTGAGCAAGTTTTACAAACCACTTAAAACTGAACCCTTCCATGGGAAAAGTGCCGAACTGCTGTGGATTAAAGGCAAGAACCACAACCACAACAATGGGAGCAAACATCCAGATATAAACCAGAAGCGTATAAATTTTAATTAAAGACCATCCTGAAATAATTTTTTTCATATTTTTATTCCTTGCTCAAGGCATTGAATATCTGGCTGATACCCATGTATTTATTGTATGTATAAACAATGACAGCAAGCAGACCCATCAAAATTGTACTTATGGCAGAGCCAAAGGGCCAGTCAAGTGTGCCTATGACCCTTTTGAAAATAAGATTTGCAATCAGTTCATCTCCAGGGCCTCCCAGGATCATGGGTGGAAGATAGGTGCCGCAGGTCAATACAAATACAAGAAGACAGCCTGCGCTCACTCCAGGCAGACTTAACGGCAGTGTCACTTCTCTAAAGGCCTGCCACTCAGTACATCCAAGGCCTTTAGCAGCTTCTGTCAAGCTATTGTCTATCCCGTCGAGACTGACATATATATTTAAAATCATGAATGGAAGGAGATATTGCAAAAGCCCCATAATCACAGCACCTTCATTATACAGCATGGCAAAGGGTTCTTTTATCAGCCCCATCTGTAGAAAGAAATGGTTGATCATGCCTGAATCTCCCAGAATATTAATCCAGCTCAAGGTACGGATAATAAAACTTATCCAGAAAGGAAGCATGACCAGGATCATGAGAAATGGTTTGAACTTTGATTCTGTTTTGTAAAAAAAATAAGCTGGGATATAACCCATGATCAGACAGAAAAATACGGTTTCAAGTGCAACCCGGATAGTTTTTAAAAGAATTCCCGGATAGAAAAAATCTGCAAAAAACTTGGCATAATTGCCAAACTGAAAAGCAGGTATATCTGCTCCTGATGGAGCCCTCAGCCAGAAACTGTAGACAACTACAAAACATACAGGGACCACAAGAAGTAAAAATACTGCCGTCAAAGAGGGGGATAAAAGTAACCAAGGCCTGAACGATTTATTTTTCATAAATTAATGTCCTGTTTTACAAAATATTTATATTTTTGTATACAAGATTATTAATAAGCAAGATCTGAACCAGTAAGACAAACAATCCTATAACTATTTGAAAATATGTTTAATTTTGTTTAGTTACCTTTGATTTTGAATAGACAAGACGGTACATGATTTAGAATTGAATCAAGTAAGACCGTTAACTTACTGGAAACATAATATATAAATAACGATGCAATAATGAATCAACAATCAATGAATGAATTCACCTGATATCAAAGCTTTTCAGTCTTTGATTTAAATTAAAATCAAAGACTGAAAAGCTTTGATACATTTGACCATAAGATGAGATTGAATTCATTATCCAGTCTCACCCTACTCGACAGGCTGTTACACAACCCCAATTTTCCCAATTTCGGCGTTGGAAAATAAATTTAATCCTCGGAATACTGCATGTATGCCTGTGGTTAAATTTATTTTCCGCCTTGAACTTGGTTCAAGAAGAGCTATGCTCACAAAAATTTGCATTATGTAACAGTCTGTCGATTCACGAAAGGAGGACGTGAATTATACTCTTTCAAATATGGCTGCAGCACCCATGCCGCCGCCTATACACATTGAAACAATACCGTATTTTCCATTTACCTCTTTAAGGTTTGCAAGACAGGTTGCAGTCAGTTTTGCACCGGTGCATCCAAGGGGGTGACCAAGGGCAATTGCACCGCCATGGATATTGATTCTGTCCATATATTTTTCAAGGTCAAGTTCTCTAATGCTGTAAATAGCCTGGGAAGCAAAAGCTTCATTGATTTCGTAAATATCAATATCATCAATGGTCAATCCAGCCTGCTCAAGAACCTTTGGGATGGCGTAGCGGGGTCCCACACCCATTTCATCGGATTTACAGCCTATGGTTGCATAGGCAACAAGTTTTGCAATGGGTTCAAGACCTAACTCATCACATTTTTCCTTTGATGCAATAATGGTTGCAGCTGCACCATCTGTTGTCTGGGATGAATTACCTGCTGTTACAGAACCAACTGCACTGAAAACTGTGCGAAGTTTTCCAAGTCCTTCAGGAGTTGATTCTCTTATACCGTCATCATGCTCAACAATGAACTGCTCTTTTTTATATGTACCATCTGACTGCTTAACATATTTATAGGCAGGTGTTGGCACAATTTCTGTAAAAAGACCATTATCCCTTGCCCTTGCTGCTTTTGCCTGGGATTTTGCTGCAAATTTATCCTGGTCTTCTCTTGATACATCATAACGGGAGGCAACATTTTCTGCAGTAATTCCCATGGAGATATACATTTCAGGGTTTGTTACAGAAAATTCAGGGTGGGGGCGGGGATTATTCCCTCCCATGGGAACAAAGGTCATGGACTCAACTCCACCTCCAATTGTAATATCTGCCCATCCCATCTGAACCCTTGCAGATGCCATGGCAATGGCTTCAAGACCTGATGCACAGAATCTGTTTACTACAGCTCCTGATACCTTATCTGGAAAACCAGCCATTTTAGCAGCAATCCTGCCAAGATTAAGTCCCTGTTCAGCTTCTGGAAATGAGCATCCGAGCATGACATCATCAATGTTTTCAGGTTGAAGGTTTTTTGTTTTTTCAACAGCTGATTTCATGATAAATGTAATAAGCTCTTCAGGGCGTGTCTGTTTGTATAAACCTCTGTTTTGCTTGCAGCCGGGAGTTCTGACTGATTGTACTATATATGCTTCTTTCATAAGTTTCTCTCCTATATGATTTCTCATGGGCGGTGTCCATTGCACTCTGCCCGTGGCAGTTAATTCCTCAATGGTTTACCGGTTTTAAGCATGTGATCAATTCTTGCAAGGGTTTTCTCCTCTTTGCAAAAGTCAACAAAAGCTTCCCGTTCAAGTTTAAGAATGGTATCTTCATCTACTTCACTGCCAACTTTCACTTCACCGCCACTCATTACATATGCTATACGTTTGGCAAGGAATGCATCGTACTCACTCATGAATTTGCCATTGAGCATATTAAAGATTTCAGCATTAACCATGCCCTGTCCTGCATCGCCCATGACTCTCAAAGGTTGTTTGGAAGGTGGTGCGTATCCATCATCAACCATTTTCAAGACTTCTTTTTTAGCTTCACCAATAAGGTTGTCACGGTTCATGACAATTCTGTCTGCTGCCCCGAGAAAACCATTGCCCTGTGCCTGGGCTGCAGACATGGATACTGCTGCCATGGCAATTTTCATGAATGCAGGTACAAAAAGTTTTGCAAGATCAATATCTTTATAGGTTTTTGCTGGAAGTGCATTGATATATTTTTTCCACAAATTTAGATTTCCGCAGCCACCTGGCAAAAGACCAACTCCAATTTCCACAAGCCCCATATAGAGTTCACTGTGGGCTACAATACGGTCTGCGCCAAGACAAACCTCGCATCCGCCGCCGAGTGCAAGACCGTAAGGTGCTGCAACAACGGGAAATGGTGCATATTGGAGACTCATGACCCCATCCTGCATTCCTTTTACAAGTGTATCAATTTGTGCATAATTTTTTTCATGGCAGAGTTTTGATATCATTGTCAGATCAGCGCCGGCAGAGAAAGCTCCGGGCATGCCGCCGGCTTCATTGCCAATTACAAGCCCTGTTCCGTTTTGATCAACATAATCAAGTGCTTTATCCATGATATCCATTATTTCAGCATTAAGAGCATTCATTTTTGTATGGAACTCAAGACAGAAAATGTCATCACCAATATCCACCAGGCTGGCAGATTTGTTTTCTATGACAGTTTTACCATTGCCTTTGGCAGCTGCAATGGAAATCATATTTTTACTGACAGGAACCTCTTTATATGAGGCTGAAACAAAATCATAAAAATAGTTAATCCCGTTTTCAAGCTTGTAAAAACTGGTATTACCCTTTGCAAGCATATCCTTCACATTAGCAGGGATATCAAGACCATCTTTTTCCATACGCTCAACAGATTCTTTAACTCCATAGGCATCCCACATTTCAAAGGGGCCCATTTCATAATTATAACCCCATTTCATGGAATTATCGATTTCAATGATGGTATCTGCTATTTCAGGGATTCTGTTGCCGGCATATTGAAAGCTGTTGGCAGCCATTTTCCATGCAAACTTTGCACCTTTGTCATCGCCTTTAAGAACACATTGAATTTTCTCTTTCAAACTTGATTTTTTCTTTGCCTCATCAACACAGGGAAAACTTGGTCTTACAAGGTCTTCATATTCCATTGTTGAAAGATTCAATACTTTTCGAATTTTTTTCCATTCCGGAGTCAGTTCAGTTTTGTAAAATCCTGCTTGAGTTTTATTGCCAAGGAGATTTTTTTCTGCCATTTTGTCAATAAATTTTGGCAGAACCATGTTTTCTCTCTGTTCATCATCAGGGCAGAGATCATAGGAGTTTTTGCAGACATGCATCATTATATCCAGTCCCACAATATCACAGGTTTTAAAAACTGCTGTTTTGGGTCTTCCAAGGGCAGGGCCGAAAATTGCATCAACTTCTGGTATGGTCAGGCCATCTTCTTCCATGAAACTCATGACAGCAGCAATACTCTGAATACCGATTCTGTTACCAACAAAGTTTGGAGTATCTTTAGCCCATACAATACCCTTGCCCAGATTTTTTTCACCAAAGCCTGCAATAAATTCAAGAACTTCAGAAAGTGTATCAGCCCCGGGGATCAGCTCAAGAAGATGCATGTATCTGACAGGGTTGAAGAAATGAGTTCCCATGAAGTGTTCCTTGAAATCTTTGGAAAAACCTTCACTCATATCTTTTAGCGGGATGCCGGAAGTGTTTGAGCTTACAATGGCATCTTTTTTTCTTAATGTTTCAATTTTGGTAAAAAGTTCTCTTTTTATTCTAAGATTTTCAACAACAACCTCAATGATCCAGTCACACTCTTTTAAGGTATCAATATCATCTTCAAGATTGCCAATGGAGATCAAACCTGCATCTTTTTTATTAAAAAACAGAGAAGGAGCGGAAGCCAGAGCTCCATCCAGGCCTGCTTTTACCATGCGGTTACGGGCAACAGGATCTTTTTTCTCTTCATCACTTAAGTCAAATGGAACAATATCCAGAAGCTGCACTTTTACTCCAGCGCCGGCAAGAAGTGCAGCAATGCCGCCTCCCATTATTCCAGAGCCTATTACTGCGGCTTTTCTGATTTTTCTTGTCATAATTTCCTCCTACCTATGGGTTATTAATAATATTATGAATGCTCATTCATTTTGAATAACAGATAAATACAAGGGTTGTCAAGAAAATAATTTCAGAAAAATTATCATTCAATTACAAAGTGTTATCTATTACAGCATTTACAAATAACAGCTTTGATTTATCTGTTGATAAAAATAAAATTTTATGAATATTCATTCATGTTTAAAGGTTTATACTCCTTGTCAAAAACAGAAGGATTTGATAATGTAGCTGAAAAATTTTAAGGAAATTTTCAAGTATATTTATTAACCGGAGATGTTGAATGCCGAGAGAACAGCATGTTGTAAAAACCTCTGAAGCCCTGAATATAAATTCGGTTGTCAGCTTTATTTTAACACTTCAAAGAGAATCTGGAGATATTCCATGGCACAGGGATGGCAAGACTGATCCCTGGGATCTTGTGGAGACAATCATGGGATTGAATATCGGAAATCAGTTTGATGCTTCTCTCCTTGCCTTTGAGTGGTTGAAGAATATGCAGAATAGAGATGGCTCCTGGTATTCATCCTATATTAAAGGAAAGCCAGAAGATAAAACCTGCGAAACCCATATGGCAGCATATATCAGCGTAGGCCTTTTCCATACCTGGTTGATAAGTAAAGATATTGGAGTTCTCGAACACTACTGGTCAACAATGGAAAAAGGAATCAATTATGCTATCAGCCTGCAGACAAAAACAGGTGAGATTTTCTGGGCAAAAAGTCCTGAAGGCAAAATTGACTCCATGTCTCTTTTAACAGGTTCAAGCTCTATTTTCATGAGTCTGAAATGCGCTCTTGCCATTGCATGCATACTTGGCAGACAGCAGATATCGTGGGAAAGAGCTTTTGATAAACTTGGCAGATCCATCAGGGAGAATATCCATAATTATAATGTTAGCAAATCAAGATATTCCATGTACTGGTTTTATCCAGTATTAAGCGGTGCGCTTACAGGGGACAAAGCCGCCAAAAGAGTGGCAAGATATTGGAATAAATATGTAGTAGAAGGACAGGGAGTTAAGTGTGTATCTGATCAGCCCTGGGTAACCATTGCAGAAACATCTGAGCTTGTCCTGGCTTTATGTGGCATGGGATGTATTAAAAAGGCGGAGATTCTCTTTTCATGGATTCAAGATAGGATATATGAGGATAAAACATACTGGTGCGGTTATACTTACCCTGATATGGTGATCTGGCCCGAAGAAAAAATTTCCTGGACCAATGCAGTGGTTCTCATGGCTGCAGATGCATTGTACTCTCTAACTCCAGCTTCCAACCTTTTTAACCACAGCTCCTGGGACGGATTTAAATGGAATGGCTTTAAATAGAGAGGTTTGGACTATTGATAAAAGATTACCGCCCCTATTATATCAAGCAGCTCTGGTACAGGTTCCAGCATATTTATATTCGCCATAAACTTGCGCCCCAGTTAAAGTCCCTTGGAAAATACCCCTTTATTGTAAAACCATGGTATATTGAAATATTTGGCGCTCCGGTCACAATAGGAGACAATATTACTCTTCTGGGCTGTTCAGATAAAAAGACACGGTTGACTGTCTGGTCGGATAAAAAAAATATTGATGGTATAATTATAGGAGATCATGTGCTTATCTCTCCCGGCGTGAGGATAAGTGCTGCCAACAGTATAAAGATTGCAGATTCCTGTATGCTGGCAAGTCATGTCTATATAACTGATTCAGACTGGCATGGTATTTATGACCGATCCATGCCCCCGAGTGAGACAAGCAAAGTTATCCTAAAAGAAAATGTGTGGATCGGGGATAGTGCAATTGTCTGTAAAGGTGTGACTATTGGTGAAAACAGCATCATCGGGGCAGGAGCTATTGTAACCTGTGATATCCCGCCAAATGTGATTGCAGCAGGCAATCCTGCAAAAACAATTAAACACCTTGATCCTGATAAACCTGTAACCACCCGGAAAGAGAGATTCTCAGATATTGATAAAATGAACAATGCCCTTGAAACAGCAGAAAAACAATCCCTTAAAGGCAATACACTCCTGGGCTGGATCAGGTCTTTATTGTGAGGAAAACAGCAGGACCTTTAATAAATGATGGAGTATAATAATGGAGTTGCTGACTATATTACTGTTTGGGGTTGATTTTTTTCTTTTCTCAGCCTTTTTATATTTTGCTTTTGAGTCTTTCAGGGAGCAGGAAAAGAGAGCCATGAAAAATGGGCTAACTGGAGCTGCTTTAACTCTGATTCCGGCCATTTTATTATTGTTACCACGGTTTCAAATAGTAGTATTCTGTCTGTTTATCGTCGTTGGTATATTCTGCCTGCTGCTTTTAATTCCAGTCTCTCCTAATAAAAAAGCTTTAAAGGGAGCAAAAGGTTATCTTGCAGGAAAAGCAAAAAGATTTGATGAGAGAGACAGCGTGTTTGCAAGATATAGAAGTTTAATTCCCGGAACAGAGCAATATAATACTTTTTATACTGAAATATACCCTGAAAAAGAGAAGAAAGACGAAAAAAGAAGGCTCAAAGGTTTTATTGGCACACCTGGAAAAATTGATAATCAATACCAGCCAAATGTTGCAATGATGGAGGCATCTTTTTCCATACCACAGGATTTGGGGTATTATGCATTTAATGATCCCGACCCTGATGTGCCTGTTGCAGACTTGAGCCCTGAAAAAGCAACACTGATTGTTAAAAATCTTGCAAAACATATTGGTGCTGATCTTGTGGGAATCACAAAAATTGATCCTCATCTTATTTATTCCAACAGGGGTGAAATTCATTATGATACTCAAAAAGAGTGGGGCCAGGAGATAAAAGATCTGCCACCATACGCAGTGGTAATGGTTACCGAGATGAATCATGGACATGTTATATCAGCTCCCCACACACCAACTGTTGCTGAAAGCGCCCATCTATATGCCAAAGGTGCATATATGACAACACTTCTTGCAAAGTGGTTTTCCTGTATGGGATATGGAGGTATTGCCGAACATACCCGCAATTATAATATTCTTCTCCCTCCTCTTGCTGTTGACGCAGGGCTTGGAGAAGTCGGCCGCCAGGGATATCTTGTTGCACCCTATTTTGGTGCAAGAGTTCGTATTTTTGCTGTTTTAACAGATATGCCACTGATACCTGACAAACCTATCTCCCTCGGTGTTGAAGAGTTTTGTCAAAAATGTAAAAAGTGTGCTGATTCATGCCCTTCCAAATCCATACCCCAGGGAGAAAAGGTGATTCATAATGGATTTGAAAAGTGGAAACTTGATGAAGATTCATGCTTTGATTACTGGAGCAAAGTTGGGACAGACTGTTCAATCTGCATGGCAATATGTCCCTTCAGCCGCCCAAACACATTGCTGCATAAATTTGTTAGACTTTTTGTTGCAAGATCAAAAATTGCACAGATACTGTTTCCTTCCATTGATAATTTTTTATATGGCAAAAGATGGCATCCAAAAAAAGTTGCGCCCTGGATTGACTATCGAGACAACAGACATCAAACACATAAAGATGAAATCTATTAAATATAGATTTTCAAAACATATTTGGTAATGACTTTAAACCAGCCCTTTTATTGGGAAAATTGCTAAAAGACAGCAAAGGATCAGTGGTTGTATATTCTTAAGTGTGGTAGGGTGGATGTATAAATTTATAGAGAGGCAAGACCAGTGTCGGACATTAAAAATGCGTGGACGAATTTTCATAAAACTGTCCAAGGTAAACAGAGGTCTCAGGGACAAAAAGAGGGGGTTAGCCTGAAAAAATGAATAAAAATGATATCCTACGCCGTATTAGGTATACCTTTGATCTTAATGATTCAAAAATGATTTCTATTTTTGATCAGGCAGACCATCAGGTCACACGAGCGCAGATCAGTGACTGGTTAAAAAGAGATGATGATCCTGCCTGTAAACAATGCAGTGACATGCATCTGGCAATTTTTTTAAATGGATTGATCAATGATAAACGTGGCAAAAGGGACGGACCTCAACCTGAGCCGGAAAAGAGTCTAAGTAACAATGCTGTTTTCATGAAACTGAAAATAGCCTTAAACTTGAAAGCAGATGATGTGATAAAGGTTCTATCCCTTGCGGGTGTGAACATTAGCAAACATGAATTAAGTGCTTTTTTTCGAAGACCGGTGCATAAGCATTACCGTGAGTGTAAAAATCAGATGTTACGTAACTTTTTAAAGGGTCTGCAACTTAAATACCGGCCTGTACAGGAAGGGATGCCTGAAGATCCTTGGAATCTTACTTCATAGAAAAGATTTTAAAATGAATCTAAGCTGTGTGACATGGTATTTTATTCCCTGGTATTGTTCCAGGTCAACAACATCAGAAATCATGACCAAAGGGAGTTTTGCATCATCTGGATGATCGCTGCCGTGAATGGTGTCATGACCGGCATGATCACTGGTTATAATGATCAGATAATTCTTTTTTGATGTGATAATATTTATTAACGGATCAATGGCTTCATCAATAAAAAAAAGTTCTTCCATATATCCTTGTGACATCCATCCTTCAACAGGTCCGGTTCGGTCAAGCCCGCTGATATGAAGGAAACAAAACCTTTTCTTGTCAGGGTTCTGGAAAAAGTCCATTGCATTCTCAATGGCAAAGTCCGGGTTCTGATTATACCTGTCAACACCATCGGTAACAAGATATCCGAGTTTTTCTTTTGAATAGAAAAATCCGGTTGAATACCCATTTGATTTTGCATCATCAAATATTGTTTTATCATTAATTACGGGCTGTCCAGAATACCATTTATTATCTTTTCTACCGCCTTTTTGGGGTCCGATGCCGGAAAACATGGCTGCATGGCTCAATAATGTTAACGGCGGATCTGTACTTTTACCATCTAAGGTAAACACTCCTTGTTTCATTAAATTATGGATATTTTTAGTTGTTTTTGAACCAAGCGCAGCGGGATGTAGGGCGTCTATAGAAATAATCAGGACAGATTTTATTTCATTGGAAGATACCAGACAAGGAAAAACAACAATAAAGATAATAGTACCAAGTAGCTGTGTCATTACCCGCATGCAATTTGTTTTATTTTCAGTCAAAAGAGTTTCTTCCTCTTGAGTCAATCAGCAGTAAAACTTTTTCCAAAATAATGTCCTTTTTTAAGACTAAATTAACTGTACAATTTTTAATAAAATTTTAGCAAATAAGATGCCATTATAATATGAAACTTTTCCCAAAATAACAAGAAATTTGCTAAAAAGACCATCGCTCTTTATCTCCAAGTATGTTGCGAGTTTTTTCTTCTAAAGATTTTTTAAAGGGTGTATTTTCTTTGGATTTAATTCTTTTACTTTTGACAGGTAGGATTCAATGCTTTGCTGATTAAACCTGGCATTGTTTTGGC
>JAQIBP010000116.1 GCA_027858995.1 Deltaproteobacteria bacterium
ATGGAAAATTTTGATACTCTTTTAAAAGGATCTGCAAAAGCTCATGGGCACCTGTGCCCGGGGCAGGTTATTGGCGTACGCATGGCAATACTTGGCTGCAAACTTATTGGGCTTGATGACCCAAGTAATATACCGCAGATAAAAAAAATAATAGTTTATGTTGAAATTGACCGATGTGCCACAGATGCGATATCTTATGTAACTGGTGTAAAATTAGGAAGACGATCACTTAAATTTGTAGACAATGGTATAATGGCTGCCACCTTTGTCAATCTTGAAACCAAACAAGCCTTTAGGATTGTATCCACAGAAGCATCAAGAGATCTTGCCATAAAATATGCTGCGAAATATGCTCCTGAGTTGCACGATACGGTAGAACAGCAGCTTGAAGCATATAAAAAAATGAATATTAAGGACTTGTTTACAATTAAAGAAGTTGTTGTTGACATCCCTTTATGTGACATGCCCGGTCCCACAAAATTTAAAGCAGAGTGTCAAAACTGCGGTATTATTGTCAGGGACAAACGTGAAGTAATAAAAAACAGTAAAATCCTGTGCAGAGCCTGTGCCTTTGGTTCCTATTATCATCACAAAAAAAAGGAGTAAATCATGTATCAGCCCGATACTATGTTTGAATCAAATTCTTCCATTAAAAAAATAGCCGTTGAAGATGCCCTGGGTGCAACGCTTGCCCATGATATGACACAAATCATCCCGGGCAAATACAAAGGTGCTGCTTTTAAAAAAGGTGATGTTATTAAAAAAGAAAACCTTTGCCAGTTAATGCGCATGGGAAAACGCCATCTCTATGTGTTAGACCTGAACAATAATCAAGTCCATGAAGATGATGCAGCTATAGAACTTGCCTCGGCTCTTGCAGGTCCAGGTATTACTTTTTCCAGTAACCCAAGGGAGGGGAAACTTCAATTAAAAGCAGATTATAATGGGCTGTTCAAGGTAAATATTGATGCACTTGTTGATTTTAACATGATAGAAGATGTAATGTGCGCATCAAGACACAACAATACTGCTGTGGAAAAAAACAACCAGCTGGCAGCAACAAGGGCAATCCCTCTCGTGATTGAAAGAGATGAACTTGACAAGGCTGTTGCAATTGCAAAAAAATATTATCCAATATTTTCAGTTAAGGTGTTCAGTCCTTTAAAAGTCCGTTTGATAATAACAGGGAATGAAGTATATGACGGACTTATTGAAGACAGATTTGAAGCCATTGTAAAAAGAAAAGTGGAAAACTTCGGTGCTGTTCTCAAGGAAACCATTATTCTACCTGATGATTTTAAACAGATTGCCAGCACCATTGATTCTTTTCTAAACAAGGAGACTGATCTTATCCTGACAACAGGAGGAATGTCTGTGGACCCGGATGATGTCACAAAAGCTGGTATTCAAAAGGCAGGCTTTGACAAAATTTATTACTCTTCTGCAGTGCTGCCCGGAGCCATGTTCTTATTGGGCTATAAAGGAGATATTACAGTAATGGGGCTTCCTGCCTGCGGTCTTTATCATGATATTACAATTTTTGATCTTATGCTGCCAAGAATCCTTGCAGGAGAAAGACCTGATAACCTGGATCTTGCGAAACTCTGCCATGGAGGTCTATGTATGAATTGTAAAACCTGTACATTTCCTGCCTGCTCTTTTGGCAAATCCTGAACAGAATTCAAAACCAGATTCAAAGCTTATAAAAATCAAGTTTCCAAATCTAATTGTTGACTGCAATCAATTAAATATCGTACTATTCTCAAAATTTTAATTAACTTCAAAAAGGAGCAAATAAGAATGAAAAAGTGGATAGTGTTGGGCTTAATAAGTTCTCTGTTTTTTATCGGCTTTTCTACTGCTGGTTTTGCAGCTGACAAAAAGCTTAAAGCAGGATTTGTATATGTTGGCCCTGTTGGTGATTATGGATGGTCCCACGCCCATGACATGGGGAAAAAATTTGCAGAAGAAAAACTGCCATGGCTTGAGACTATCATTGTGGAATCTGTATCAGAGGCAGACAGTGCAAGGATTATAGACAGGCTGGTTCAGCAGCAAAAATGTGATGTTGTTTTCACCACAAGTTTTGGATACATGGAATATACAATTAAAGCCGGCAAAAAATATCCTGACAATTTTTTCATGCACTGTTCAGGGTTTAAACGTTCTGAAAATGTAGGAACATATTTTGGTGATCTTTACCAGATGTACTATCTGAATGGAATCATGGCAGGTGCTTTAACCAAGACCAATAAAATCGGTTACGTGGCAGCTTTTCCCATTCCTGAACTGATTCGTCATATTGATGCCTATGCCCTTGGTATCAAGGCTGCAAACCCTGAAGCCACCCTTAGTGTAAAATGGATATATGCATGGTATGGTCCTGACAAGGCAAAAGAGGCTGCTGAAGCATTGATTGCAGAGGGGTGCGATGCCCTTGCTTTTACCGAAGATACTCCTGCTGTAATTGAAGTAGGACAAAGGCACAGTGAAAAAGGCAAACAGATATATACCTTCAGCCACTATTCTGCCATGCAGCCCTATGGAGTTGATTCTGTTGTTTCAGGTCAGCTCATGGACTGGGGTGGAATCTATGTCAAAGTTCTTGAAAGCATTCATAATGGAACATGGACAAATGATGATATCTGGTGGCTTGCAAAAGAGAAAGCAGCCCTTCTTGGCGGAAGTAAAACAGATATGATTAATCCAAAATTTGTCAAACCACTGCAAAATGCAATGATAGATACAAAAGAGTTTGGAAAAATCGCTGCCTATAAGCTTGTTATGATGAGGTATGAACAGATGAAAAAAGGTGTTGAAGTATTTGAACCTTTTACAGGACCTATTAAAGACAATAAAGGCAACCTGAAAATCAAGGCTGGAGAAAAAGCTTCAAAATCTGATCTTCTCAGTATTATGTATTATGTGGATAATGTTAAAGGAGATATCCCTAAATAGTCTTTTTTTTGGATGAGAATTCACCCATCTGCGTCGTTGCTGCATAATTTTGCAATGAATAACAACTTTGCAAAAATAATCAATCAAATTTAAATAGCTATGAAAAAAATCCAAACCCTTGAAATGAAGAAAATCTCAAAATCATTTCATGGTATTTTTGCCAACAAAGATATTGATCTTAAAGTTGAATCAGGAGAAATTGTAGGGCTTCTCGGTGAAAACGGAGCTGGAAAAACCACTTTGATGAATATTTTGTATGGCCTGTACCAGCCCGATTCAGGACAAATCAGAATCAACAATCAAGATATCCGGATAAATAATCCTGTTGAATCAATTAACTTTGGCATTGGAATGGTTCATCAGCATTTCATGCTCATACAGAATCACTCTGTGATTGAAAACATTGCACTGGGCTATAAAGAAACACCATTTTTTTTCCCTAAGATAAAAATAAGGGAAAAGGTTGAACAATTTTCCGAGAAATTTAATTTTAACATTGATCCAGACAAAAAAGTCTGGCAGCTTTCAGCCGGAGAACAGCAGAGAGTGGAAATTATTAAAGCTCTTTTAAATGGTGCAGACCTTCTTATTTTTGATGAACCGACTTCTGTTCTGACCCCTGAAGAGATAAAAGAGCTGATTTCAATATTCAGGCAGATGAAGGCCAGTGGCCACATAATTATTTTTATCTCCCACAAGCTTGATGAAATCATGGACATATGTGACAGAGTTGTAGTTCTGCAAAAAGGAAAAATTGTGGGAAGCACTGATACAAAAGATACTGATAAAAAATCCCTTGCCAGGATCATGGTGGGCAGGGATATTTCCTTTAATATTGATAAAAAGAAAATAGCACGGGGCAGAAAGATTTTATCTGTAGATAGTATCAGTGTTATGGGGGACAAAGGGCTTGATGCTGTTAAAAATATCTCTTTTGAGCTTTTTGAAAATGAAATTTTCGGTGTTGCAGGGGTTTCAGGTAATGGCCAGCGGGAACTTGCAGAGGCAATCACAGGAATCAGACCCATATATTCAGGAAAGATCAAAATCAATGGCAGCGATATTACCAATAAATCTCCAAGAGATATTTATGATACAGGAATTTCCCATGTTCCCGAGGAGAGAATCAAATTTGGAATAGCTCCGGGGCTTTTTTTATATGATAATGCTGTTTTAAAACAGCATCATTTGAAAAAATTTTCCAGACGCTGGTTTTTAAAATACAGCAAAATAAAAAATCATACAGAAGATATCATTAAAGATTTTAATGTCTCCACCCATTCCATTAACAGCCAGATCAGAAATCTTTCCGGCGGAAATATTCAAAAATTAATACTTGGCCGTGAGATAAGTGAACAACCACAACTTCTTGTGGCATCTCACCCGACATATGGCCTGGATGTCGGGGCAACCCAATTTTTAAGGAGACATCTTTTAAGTTTGAGAAAACAAGGCAGTGCAGTTCTTCTGTTTTCTGAAGACCTTGAAGAGATCTTTGAACTCTGCGACAGGATTGCTGTGATTTTTGACGGTGAATTCATGGCAATTCTTGATTCAGATGATAAAAATCTATCCGAGATAGGACCTATGATGGCAGGTTCAAAAAGGCTTAAAAAACAGTGATAAAAATTAAAACCACAGACAGATACAATATTACCCCTCTGCGGTCATTTATGACTAATATTTTGTCTCTTGCTGCTGCCCTTGTTGTAATCAGTATTCTTTTTCTAATTTCTGGAGTGAATCCAATCTTTGCAATCAGTGAAATTTTTTCAGGATCATTTGGCTCTTTTTACGGAATAAAAGAGACCCTTACCAAAGCCATTCCTCTAATTTTGATAGGTGCAGGACTGACCCTTGCCTTCAGGGCAAAATTCTGGAATATTGGTGCAGAAGGTCAGCTTCTTATGGGAGCGATCTTTGCAACCTGGACCGGACTTAACTTTGGAGAAAGCTTACCGCCATATATCATAGTTCCCCTGATTTTTCTTGCAGGCTTTACTGGAGGTGCTTTCTGGGGAATCATACCAGCGATTTTAAAAATCAAATTCTCCATTAATGAAGTTATCTCCACATTAATGTTAAACTATATTTGTGCAGAAATTCTAACCATGCTCATTGTAGGCCCCTGGAAAGGAAAAGAGCGGTTTGGATTTCCAGGAACCAATAATCTTCCTGATTCTGCAATCCTTGGAATAATTCCAGGTTCCAGAATCCATTATGCCACACTTATCCTATCAATTTTGTGTGCCATTGTGCTTTGTGTTGTTGTTTATAAAACACGCTTTGGATATGAGACAAGGGTTGTGGGAGAAAATCCCCATGCAGGTAAATACGCAGGAATTAACTTTTTAAAAACAAGCATTATTATCATGGCCGTCAGCGGAGGTTTTGCCGGCCTTGCAGGTGTTGGCGAAATTGCAGGTATTCATCACTATCTTGGATATCCTGCATCGGTCTCTTCCGGTTATGGGTTTACTGCAATTATTGTTGCTTGGCTTGCCAAATTAAACCCTTTATATGCTGTTATTTCAGGAATCTTTTTTGCCGGAATTCTTGTGGGTGGCGATGCCATACAGATTTCCCTTGGATTGCCTGCTGCCACAGTACAGATCGTCAATGGAACTTTATTAATATTTTTAATAATGGGTGATTATTTTTTAAAAAACAAAATTAGATTTGAGATGCAATAAATGGAAGATATAATTATTTCAACACTTCAAAGAACTATGGTTGCAGGGACCCCTCTGCTTCTTGCCACAACAGGTGAAATTATATGCGAAAGATCTGGAATTCTTAACCTCGGGGTTGAAGGTGTTATGGCCATTGGTGCTGTGACAGCCTTTATTGTTACCATGACAACAGGATCACCATGGCTGGGTGTCGCAGTTGCAATAGCTGCAGGCATGACCATTTCAATCATCCATGCTTTTGCTTCTATTACCCTGCAGGCTAATCAGGTTGTATCAGGACTTGCGCTAACCATGCTGGGTCTGGGTCTTTCAGGCATGATTGGGAAATCCTATGTTGGCAAACCACTTTTAATTAAGATGGAAGATTGGAATATTCCCTGGTTTTCAGACCTTCCATGGCTTGGAAAAATTTTCTTTTCCCAGAGTCCGTTTTTCTATCTTGCCATACTTCTTGCGCTTGTATCCTGGTTTTTCCTTGAAAGAACACGTCTGGGAATTGAGATCAGATCAACCGGCGAAAACCCGCAGGCCACTGAGACACAAGGTGTAAATGTATCAAAACTAAGATATTTAAGTGTTATAATTGGAGGCGGATTTTCAGCTCTTGCAGGAGCTCATCTTTCCATTTCATACTCAAAATCATGGATCGAAGGAATGACTGCAGGGCGTGGCTGGATTGCAATTGCGCTGACCATCTTTGCTTTGTGGAATCCAGGGCGTGCGATCTGGGCGGCATTTGTGTTTGGAGGTATTTTTGTTGTGCAGTATCTTTTGCAGCCCCTTGGAATTTCACCTAATTTTCTTGCAATGCTGCCATACATTGCAACTCTTTTAATTCTTTTATTGATAAGCCTTAAAGATCCCAAAAAATTAAATGCCCCGGCTATGCTTGCCGAACCCTATAAACGCGGAAAAAGATAAACATTGCTTTTTTGTTAGATTTTATTGATACTGATTATTGAGAGTACAGGCGTTTATCCTTTAAAATTTGCAACTATAATTTTGGAATTAAAATAGCAATGGGGCATACTGAATTTGTTACTATTTAAAAGACAGCATAAATTTTTTTTTATAGTTTGCAGCCTGTTTATACTCTTCTTGTTTTCCCTGAACAAAAGCTTTGCCATATCCATTCCAGAGGAGATGGAGGTCGGTAAAAAATTTATGGAAATGGTAGAAAGACGGCAAATGATATTAAATGATCCCATTGCTAATCATATGGTCAACCGGGTGGGCAGTCACATCTTCTCTTTTTTACCTCCCCAGCCTTTTAGCTACTCGTTTAATATTGTTGATGATGATGTATTCAATGCCTTTGCAAGTCCTGCTGCCAATATCTTTGTCTATAGAGGACTAATCACATCCCTTGATTCCATTGATGAACTGGCAGGGATTATAGCACATGAGGTTGCCCATGCAGCAAGCCGGCATGTATCTGAATCAATTGACCGCTCCAAATATATCAATATAGGAAGTCTTGCAGGGATGCTGGCCGGTGTAATTATCGGCACTACATCAGGTGGCGATGCCGGAGCAGCAATCATTAAGGGCTCAATGGCTGTTGGTCAAACTACCATGCTTGCCTTTACAAGGAGCAATGAGACAGAAGCTGATGAAAAAGGTATCATGTTTTTAAAAGAGTCATGTTTTTCTCCAATGGGGCTGCAATCAGGTTTAATGAAAATCAGGGCAGCTGATTTCCGTGGAGTTGAAGCAATTCCTGACTATGTCAAGACCCATCCTGGAACCGGAAAACGAATTGCCCATGTTGCAACAATTCTCTCAGGTTACACCCCTTCTAAAGCAAAAACTAAATGCAAAGAAAATTTCAGGTTTAACATGGTAAAATATCGCCTTCTCGGACTTTATTCAGAGATCGAACCCACATTTAATCTATTAAAAACACAACTTGAGAATGATCCTTTAAACCCTGCCATAAATTATGGAATGGGTCTTCTCTGTGCCAGAAAATTCATGAGAAAAAAAGCTTTATCGCATCTTAAAAAAGCTCTTTCCATGAATGTTTTCGATCCAATGATACTTCTTGCAATAGGAAGGATTTATCTTCTTGACGGGGAACCCATTAAAGCCGTCAACGTGCTCCAGGGTGTTAAATCAGATCCTGTCATGGGCATTATGGCAAAGTTCCATCTTGGAGAGGCATATCTTGAAATGCAAAACCTTGAACTTGCCAAAAAAAATCTTAAAATCGTTATTGATGAAAAACCTCTCTTATATCCAAAAGCATACTATAACATGGCTCATATCATGTCCCAGGAAAAAAGAGGGGGCTTTTCCCATTTTTATCTTGGGCAGTACTACTCTAAAATTAAAAAATATAAAAATGCAAAATTCCATTTTAATAAGGCATTGGACACTCTTGATGATTCTGAGTTTATTAAAAAAACTGAAACTCTTTTAAAAGAAATTTCAAAATAGCCCCCTAAAACATGGGGCTAAAATGGCAGTTTGTTTTTTTTGCCTTGCTGATCATAAATTGAGATAAGATCTAAACCATATCAAATCGTGAAAAATGCATGGAAAAAGTTCCTCTGCCCTGGCTGACAGAGCGAAGTGCTGTTGAGTATCCAAACATTCTGGCAAGGGGAGCCACAGCTTTTACAATCTGGATACCTGATTTCGGAGTAATTGATTCTACTTTCCCTCCCCGTGCATTAAGATCAGAAATGGCATCACCCATATAATTATCAGGAACAAAGACTTCTATCTCCATTATAGGTTCAAGCAGGGATATAGATGCTTTTTCCAGAGCATCCTTGCATGCCATTGACGCACATACTGAAAAGGCTAACTCCGAACTTCTATCATCAGAGCTGCCGCCTTTAAGCACAATTGCAAGATCAACAAAGGGATAGCCTTTAAGAAAGCCTCCTTCAAGACTCTCCAGGATTCCTTTTTCTATCACAGGAATATATTGTTCCGGGATTTGATCATTGCCAGCTTTAGATTCAAATGTAATTCCATCACCTCTGTTCAATGGTTCAAGAGTGATATTCACCTTTGCAAAATGCATTTTCCGGGAGATCTCCCGCTCAAAAACAGCCTCTCCTTTTGTTTTTGATGTTAGCACCTCTCTGTAAACAACCTGGGGATTTCCAACATTAACATTGGTTTTAAACTCTTTAAGCATTCTTGAAATAATGATTTCAAGATGAAGTTCACCCATACCCGATAGAATTGTCTGCCCTGTCTCCTCATCTTTTCTTACTTTTAAGGTTGGATCTTCAATAATGAATTTTTCGAGCACATCATCAAGTTTTTCCTGGTCTGCATGGGTTTTTGGTTCAATTGCAATGGAGATAACAGGGTCTTCATATTCCATTTTTTCCAAGAAAACAGGATTGTCCTGGGAACAGAGAGTATCTCCTGTACCTGAATTTTTAAGACCGACAATACCAATAATATCTCCTGCACCCGCCTCTTTCAGGCGTTCTCTTTTATTGGCATGCATTTTCAGGATTCTGGAGAGTTTCTCTTTTTTATTTAATAGAGGATTGAATACATCTGAACCAGTTTCAATCCTGCCTGAATAAATTCTGACAAAGGAGAGTTTTCTTCCTTCAATCATGGAAACCTTGAAGATTAAAGCGGCAAGATGACCATTTTTATTGGGTAAAAATTCCAGCTTTTCGTTGGTTTCAGGATGCACACCCTGTATGGGCGGAACATCAGAAGGGCTTGGCAAAAACAATTCTATGGCATCTAACAAAGGCTGAATCCCCTTGTTTTTCAGTGCGGATCCGCACAATACCGGTACAATCTCTCTTGCAATGGTTGCGGTTCTGAGAGCTTTATTGATCTCCCCTGTGGAAATATCCTCTTCAGAAAGATATTTTTCCATTATATCATCATTGACTTCAGAAATTGCTTCCAGCAGCATTTCACGATATTCCAGAGCAATTTCCTGGAAACCTTCATCAATTTCATCTTCTGAATATTCAGCACCCTTTGTTTCATCATCCCAGATAATCTGTTTCATATTGACAAGATCAATAATACCGGCAAAATTGTCTTCAGATCCCATTGGTATTTGCAGTATCACAGGATTTGCCTTTAATTTCTCCTTTATGGATTTAACAACAGCAAAAAAATCTGCCCCGGTTCTGTCCATTTTGTTAATAAAAGCCATCCTGGGAACAGAATATCTGTCAGCCTGTCTCCATACAGTTTCAGACTGCGGTTCAACACCGCCCACAGCGCAAAAGACACCAATGGCTCCATCAAGGACTCTCAAAGCTCTTTCAACCTCAACGGTAAAATCAACATGCCCCGGGGTGTCAATAATCTGGATAACACTGTTTTTCCATTCACATGTGGTTACAGCAGATGTTATGGTAATCCCTCTATCCTGCTCATCCTGCATCCAGTCCATTACAGCTTCGCCGTCATGAACTTCACCTATCTTATATGATTTGCCGGTATAATAGAGGATCCTTTCTGTTACAGTGGTCTTACCTGCATCAATGTGGGCCATGATCCCTATATTTCTAAACTGACTTATATTTTTTTTCTTGCTCATTGTATATTCAATATATTAAA
>JAQIBP010000117.1 GCA_027858995.1 Deltaproteobacteria bacterium
TGATGATGTACTCTTTAAGAATTTTTGTTGCCCAGATACGGAATTGTGTAGCCTGCCGGGAATTTACCCGATACCCAACGGAGATAATGGCATCCAGATTGTAATATTTAACAGCTTGAGTCTGCGTTTTTCCTTCTATAGCGCCGTGGAGAGTGGTATGTTCCAAAATGGAACTAACCACATTCTCATCCAATTCCCCGCTTTCAAAGATATTTTTAAGATGTTTTGTAATAGCAGGACGCTGCACACCAAATAATAGGGCAATCTTATCCTGAGAAAGCCATACTGTTTCGTTGTGAATAAATATTTCTACCTTCACATCACCATTAGGGGTGGTATATAAAAGGAAGTCTGTTAATTCATCTTTAATGGTTAATGCCTTGGTTTCTTTTGACTTTAATCGTTTCTCTTTCATAATTATTTATATCACCGCAACTTTCGTTTCCGGCGAAAGCCTTTTAAACCGTTCTTCAACATTGATGCGTTCATTGAAGGGTATTCGCCAGAAGTTTTGAGTGTAGATTTCTTGCCTTATGTTGTGAGTAGCCATAACCCATTGAAAAAATGGTATTGTTTGACTTGATCCTGTCAAACAGGGATTATTATTAAAAACAATAAGTTATAAAAAATATTACAAATTGGCAATAAAACTGTCAACATAATAAAAATTGTCCAAAGACACCTCTATATGTTCTTGAACCTGGCTATATCCCAATTCAAAGCGTGTCAAGCCAAGCCAATGTCTCCTGCTTGTTTTCCCAATCGATTAAGTCTTCTATCTTTGGATCTTGTTTTATAATTTTAGCACTGTATTCGATGAATTTTTTCTGCACATCTCGCTTGTGTGTCAGCTCCATGTGTAAATACGTCATCGTGGATTGGATATTTTCATGGCCCAGGCGGTTTTTGATTTCACTGAGCGGTTTACCGGCCAGGAGCATACGAACAGCACAGGAGTGCCGGAAGCTGTGAGCCGGGTTGATATCCCTGAGACGTTTGGAACTCAACGCATAACGAAGATATTTTTTACAAATACGATTGATGCCGTGCCGTGTAAATGATGTCCCCCGCTGATTGACGAACAGGTATCGCTGATATAACGGATTTGGTTTTTTACGATATTTTGTGACATAAGCTTTTACAAGTTGAACTGTTTTTGGCAAAAGCTCGATTTGCCGGTACTGATTGCCCTTTCCCAGGATAGCCAGTGTGTTATTTTCCGGGTCAAAGAAGTCATTGGTAAGGCCCGCCATCTCACTGGCCCTGGCGCCCGAGTCATAGAGCAAGTTCAGGATCGTATAGTCACGGAACCCATAGTATGTTTTAAGATCAACGGCTTCAAAGACATTAAGAACTTCATCGGGATACAGGAAGCCGATCAACTGTTTTTGGGAGCGCTTTTGGGGTATGCTGAGGATTCTTTGGGCAAGTGCGCTTCTTTCAGGGTGCATAAAGCGGATCATTTTGGCCATTGATTTAATGCCTGCCAGACGATGGTTTCGGGTGACAGCCTTGTTGAGACGTTTTTTTTCAAGGTAATCGAGGAAGTCCAGGATCATATCATTTGAGAGATGACCGATCTTAAGCGATCTGATCTTAATTCCATGATACTTTGCCGCAAAAGGGACAAGCAGACGATAGGTGTCCCGATAAGCCCTGATGGTTTGCCGGCTGCTTCCCTTTATTCGGGGCAGGTACTGATCAAAAAATTGATGGATGAGTGTGTTAAGATTCATCGTTTTTCTTTTTGTTCGAGAGAAAAATCCAAAAACTGTTTTCGCTTTTTTGCATCGATCATTTTTAGGTATTTAACCGTATGTTTATATTCACTGTGCCCCATATATGCGGCCATTACCGGCAGCGCATTCTGGGGGGATCTTCCCTGTGCCTGTACTCTTTTTAACGTATTGACAGCAAATGAGTGGCGAAGGCTGTGAACCGTGGGTGCACTAAAGTTAATGTTACCGATAACCTGTCTGGATTGATCGATTTTGATATTTTTGAGGGCCTGACGAAAGATACAACGGACCCTATTATCATTTAATCGCTTTTGTTTGGCTCCGGCGAGAAGGAATGGATTTTGATTATCTCCGATAAGAACTTTGCGTGCACAGAGATAGTTTTCAAGCTCTACTGCTACGGGAATGGGTACCGGGATCAGACGATCTTTTTTAAACTTGGTTTTTACAATATAAAGTGTTTTTTCCTTTGGCCTATATTGATCGACTTTCATTTTCAATGGCTCGGATATTCTCATGCCGCAACGAGCCAACAGTAAAATCGCCATGTGCCCTGAGAGATCTTTTAAAAAATATCTTTGGTTTTTTCGGATGCTGTTTGAAACGGCTTTCAGCAGAAGATCGATTTGTTTTTCGGAGAAGATAAAAGGAATGATCTCATTTTCCGGCAAAAATGGAATATCCCTTACAGGATTGGCGGTATAAAAGCCTTGTCGCACCAGATACTGGAAGAACATTCGGGTTGTAGAAAGTATGCGGTTGATGGATCGTGATTCAAGTTTAAGATCTGCTCTGAGTTCAAGAAAAAACGATGGTCGTAATACTGTCGGTTCTGTGTTTCTCATTGCAAGATATCGGTCAAATCTTCTTAGATGAGATGTCATGGTATGCAAAGAAAAGCCCAGTGATAGTCGATAGATCACGTATTCCTCAATCTTTTGCGCTAAAAAACTTTCAAAGGGTTTCATCAAAGAGGACCTCTCGCATTAATTTTATGTGAACATGAAGATATCTTCGGGTAGACTCGATACTGTCATGGCCCATCATCTCTTTGACTTCATAGATGGATACCCCTGCTTCCAGAAGATTTTGAGCGTACGTATGTCGAAGGCTATAGGCACTGTATGTCATACCCACGGCATGCATGCATTTTTTTATATGTTGGGTGACCGTGTTTTGCCCCAATTTCCTATGGGGAGGATGAAGGGTTAAAAACAGTTCCCGGTGCTTGGTTTTGGGTCTGCCGCCGATAAGATAGGCAGCAATGGCTTTGATGGTCTCTTCGGGAACAGGGAGTCTGACGGGCTTGTCATTTTTTCGGATTCTTATGCAAAGCTGAGCATCTTTAAAAAAGATATCATCCAGGCAAATTGAACTGATCTCACAGGGGCGCAGTCCCAGGGTGTATGCCAGATAAACCATGGCATAAGCTCTAAGATCGCCTGCCGAAGAGAGTTTCAGGCCGGCAAACAGCCTTTCCAACTCATGGGGTCGCAAAAAATTAGGCGGTTTGGCTTTGGAGAACTGGGGCGCACCGACGATAAGCGGGGCCAAGTCGGTTGCTAACAGCTTTCGCTCATGAAACAAATATCTCAAAAAACCCCGAAGATGACTCCGGTACAACCGGCGAGTGTTCTCTTTATAATCCGCAAGATACTCGGACAGAAACACATCGATTTTTTCGATGGTCAGGGTGCGAAGCTTAATATGGCGTTTTTCAAGAAACTTATGAAAGGCAATAAGAACAAGTTTGATATGCTTTAGCTTTCGGTCGGAAGACTGATGGGTTTTTTGATGATAGATAAGATAGTCCTCATAGATCTGAGGTAAATTGACAGATTGATATTTCATTCCCAAATGCCGGGCAATTTTACCCTGTTCAAAAAGATACCGTGACAGCCCGGTTACGGCATGTATTAGGTGCGGTCTTTCTGACTTTTTAAATTGCCGTAACATCTCTTGAGTAAAGATTTCATCCCACAAGCATTTTCGTTTTTCGATGAATAACTTAAACACCCTCAACGCCCGCGCATATTCTTTCCGGGTGCTTTTTGCATATCCGTTTTCCGCCATCCATTGAAGGTAATTCTCGATCGCCTGATCCAAGACCTTTACCATCGATTCTATCTCCTTGAGCCATTCTTCGATCCTTTCAATGGTTGATATGGTTTTATCATCGATCACTTTAAAACCCTTTAACGGTCTGTTGGATAAGTGTTTCAACAGGAGGTGCACCCTGGTGACTTTTCTGGCGGTCCGGTCGTTTTTTCGGCAGAGAAAGTACCTGGAAAAGGGTGCCGTCAAAGGCAATCAGATCCTTTTCAATCAGGCTGTCTCTTGCCTCGATATATTGGTCGATTCTCATTTGAAGCAAAGAGCATATGGAATCATAGCTGTAAAAAGATATGCCAAAACGATCTGAGATCAAAATGAGAAACAGGTACAAAAGGAGTTCTTTTTGATCCAGGGAGGCCAAAAATCCATCAATAATAAACCGGTGAGAAATAAAGCTGAAACCGCCATTAATCTGCCTGACCCGGACAGGATTGAGAACTTTTTTCTTTATCATGATCGATTCCTTCCCTTTTTAAGCGTTATGACTCGATTAGCATGTTTTTGAGCAGGCACCTAACGAGTACCTCTTTGCAATCAGTGATAAGGGCTTGGAATCTCAAGGATATTAACTTTTAACGCGTCTACCTTTGCAATCACCGGTACCAGCCAAAATTGCCCAACCACCTTGAAATTATTGGATATTGACGCGTCTACCCTTGCAATCAATGGAATGTCGGTATTTGCATTCTTTTTTCGGTTACTATATCTACGTCTGTTTCGTATGGCCTGAAGTATACGATTTATTTCAGCTTTTTTAGGATTTCTCTTGCGATATTCTTTCCAATACCCCGGATTGTTTTGAGCCCATTTTTTGTTGCTCAATTTTTGATCCCGCTTAAAATCCGGGTCGGTAGCCATTTTATGTCGTTTCCAGGCCGCTTTTTTTGCCCTTTGGCATTCCGGCTGTCAATGGACAATAATTTTGACCCACTACCGGACAATAAAACTGACCCACCCCGGCGCTTAGTTTAAGTTGATTTTTTGTTTCAGCCGATAGCTTTCCCCGCCCATCATAAAAATATGTGAATGATGGATAATGCGGTCTACAATCGGAACGGCTACATTGTCATCAAAGAAAAAGTCCCCCCAGTTCGTAAAGTCCTTGTTCGTGGTGATAATAATAGAGCGATATTCATACAGTGCATTTATCAGCTGGAAGAAATTGAACATGCTTTTTTTGTTCATAGGCAGATATCCCAGCTCATCAATTACAAGTGTGTCGAACTTTGATATTGTATTGATTTTCTTTTTCAACTCTCCTTTTGTTTCAGCAAGATCAAGCATCTCAATTACTTCCAGGGCTGTAGTAAACAGAACCTTGTATCCAGCATGTACCGATTTATAGCTGATACCGATAGCCAAATGGGTTTTGCCAACACCTGGAGGCCCAATAAAAACGATATTTTCACGGTTATCGATATAAGAAAAATCAAGCAGACGATTGATCTGTTTTTTTGTAATAGTAGTCTGGGATGCAAAATCAAACTCTTCAATCTGTTTTTTAACTGGGAACCCGGCCCGCTTCATGTTGAGATTAAATCTGTTTTTATCCCTTTTGCTCAGCTCATGGCTTACAAGCATATCTGCGAACTGCAGATAAGAGGTTTCATTGTCTTCAGCCTGGCCGACCAGCATTTCCAGAGACTCTGCAATGGAGTTAAAGCGCAGGGAGTTATATTTATTTATGACTGTTTCAAATGTGTTCATGCGCTGCAACCTCCTTGTTGTGATGTCCTGATATCGATACTATGCTATACCGGCTTAAAGCATCGGAGCGAGGTTCTTGATTGTCAGGCCAGGAAAAGGGTATATGTTCCCTGTTGCTGTAAAAAGCCTCCAGATAGTCTCTTATGAACGTAACTGTAAGACGGGGTCTCTCAGCCAATAGTCCAAGAGGATTATCAATATCCTGTTTATCAGAATGCTGTTTTATAACTTTGATTAATCCCGTGAACTGATCTCTGTAGATTTTAGGAGATGAAGCCTTTAAAATAGTACAAAGCTTTTGCCCAAGCTCATTTCCAACAATCCCGGCTATATCCTCTTCAAGATCCTTTATGCGTTTTCGATGATCACGATAATGGTTTGTATTTTTTATGATATGCCCTTTGCCCTCGCAAATATCATGCTCGGCAATCATATCGCTGGAGTCAGGGTTGTAAATCATCAGTTTCCTGCCGTCCTCTCTTATAATAACAGTGGATGACTGATAGATCATGGGAACCGAGTATTTGTTTGACCTGTATGATATCAGAGATGTTTTATCCACATTCCGCTTCTGGCCATTAACATTAAACATCATCTCGGGCTGCAAGTAAGGGTTCATTTTTGACTGTTCAACAAGAGAATAAACTTCTTCCGGTTTTTTCATTGTTGTGCCGTGAATGCGCTTATTTGCAACTGTATTCACCCAACTGCAAAGATCTGTCTTGAGCTGATCAAAAGAATCAAATGTGTCACCATAGAAAAAATCGTTTTTTACATATTTTACACCGGATTCAACCTTGCCCTTACTTTCCGGGTCATATCCTTCACATACCCGGATATCGAACCTGGCAGCCGAAGCATATTGATAAAACCTTTCATTGAACCAGACTTCCCGGAACTCTTCCCTGATTGCCACAAGCTTGGTCTGATCATACACGCATTCTTCGCAAACACCCTCAAAGTATCTAAAGGCCTCATCATGCATCCTGATAAACATTTCTGTATCGATTGGCCGTTTAGAAGCCACAACATACATCTGTCGTGAAAAGGAGAGAACAAATACTACAAAATAAACAGTGATAAATTTGTCGCCAACGGACACATTTCTAATTTCTCCGGGGTCTACCTGGCACTGAACTCCTGGAACCATATCTATAACAGGTTCATAATAGCGTTTCTGCTTCACGGCTATAGTTTGCTTGATTCTGTTCACGTAGCGTCTTACAGACCTGTTAGAGACAGTTAAAACTATTCCCTTGGATTTAAGTTTTCTCTTGATTTTAACAGCAGATAGTTTTTCGTATTTTTCAAGCATGGAGATAATGTATTCTTTATACTGATCAAGTTCTTTTGTCCGTTCCCTGTTTTTAAGATATCTGCAGATCTCTTCCTCACTCATTTGCAGGTATCTTCGGATTGTATTTCTCGATACCTGAAGTTCATTGGCAATGGCACGGATAGAGCATCCATTTCCATCATCATAGAGCAATTTAATCTTATGAATCATATTCCACCTCTTCATCCGTTCCTCCTTATTGAAAATAATGAGGAACTTTAAGCAACATATTAATTATAATACCAATACTTATTATGCTGCTTGTAAAAGTTGATTGTTTGAGGTGGGTCAGTTTTATTGTCCGCTACTGGGTCATTATAAATGACCGCTAACACCGGCTTCATACAGTAACATTGATTCTTGTGTCTTGGACTTGGTGTGAATAAATCGTAGCAGTAACAACAAAGGATCTGTTCCATAACCACCACCCATGCTATGTGAAGATTTTATAAGTTGAGGAATAAAAGGAATCATATAACTGTTTTTAAGCTTTGGGAAAATAATATGGAGGGAATAAAAATATGGATAGAACTATATGGCCAAAGGAAATGATGTGGAATCAAATCGGAATTACAAATTATATTTTATGAAGTCCATCCAAACAGGGGACACGCGATATTAAAAAAATAGAATAAAAAGAATTAGAAGTAGTTTTTTAAAAAACTTTTTAGGAATGAAATGGAATTACAGGGGAATTAAACACACAACATAACTAAACT
>JAQIBP010000147.1 GCA_027858995.1 Deltaproteobacteria bacterium
GCCTTTTATTTGAAGGTAAACTACCAGAATTTTTAAATGAGTAATTTTCTGATTGCAAAAACAAGGAAACTTTTTTAAGAAATCTAAGCAGCTCTAAAAATAGGTGCTGAATAATTACAGAATGATTTATATTGATTTGCATCAGAAAATCCAGGGGAACCTTGCAGGAGAATTTATAGCTGTTCCCAACCTCATTAATATTGTTGCAAAACCAGAACATCAGGGGGCAGGTAAAAATGAACAACAGGCATTGGAAGATTGTCTGAAAAAAATCAAGGGTTTAAATCTTGAAGATCTCTTTCCTGCAGCAGCTCCCGCAATGCCGCCTTCAAAGGGTGATTAAAATTTTTATTTTTATTATGATTTTTTGCCCATTTTAATGCCCATCTCCAAGGCTTTCTTATTCATCTCCATAAAATCTTTTGGTATTGTTGTTTCAAGAACTTTTAATATAGATTCCGGTTTTATGAGTTTGGTAATACCAATGAGGGCACCCAGCATACATATATTGAATACAATGGGTTTTCCAATCTCTTTTAATACAGTGTCAAACATTGGAAGAACTTTATGTTTGGCATCTACTTTTTTTCCGATTGTGACATATTTTGAATCCACGAGAAGCAGGCCCCCGGGCCTTATGATAGGAGAAAACTTATTATAGCTTTCCTGGGTAAGGCTCACCAGAATATTGGGCTGGAGGACTTTTGGAAAATTTATTTCAGAATCTGCAATAACAATATCAGTCCTTGTGGCACCTCCCCTTGCTGCTGCACCATAGCTCTGGGACTGGATGGCGTTTTTACCTTCAAAAATCGCTGCGGCTTTGGCAAGGATGATTGCAGCCGTTATAACACCTTGTCCTCCGGAACCTGAAAAAACTATTCTTGAACGTTCCATTATGCTTGTCCTTTCATCGCTGTCTCGATAATTCTATCATATGCCTCACAATATTCAGGGACATCATTTTTCTCAACAAAAATTCCCCTCTGGATCAAACCAGGATTTTTTTCCAGTTTTTTGGATCCGATTTTTACTGTATTGGTCTTATAATTCTCCATCATCTGTACAGCATCGCCCTCCTTGTTTTTTCTCCCGTAATAGGTAGGGCACTGTGTCAAGATTTCCACAACGGAAAAACCTTTATGATTGATACCTTTTTTAATGATATCCTTGCATTCATTGGCATGAAAAACTGTGGATCTTGCAACAAATGTTGCTCCTGCACTTTTTGCAAGATCAACCACATCAAACTCTCTGTCAATAGTTGAATAGGGTGCTGTTGTAGCTTGTTTTCCACAACCTGACAGGGGAGAAAACTGCCCGCCTGTCATTCCGTAAATCCTGTTATTCATGACAATGGCAGTGATATCAATGTTACGTCTTGCTGCATGTATAAAATGATTGCCGCCAATGGCAAGGGCATCACCATCACCCATTGGCACAATGGCTTTTAAATCAGGTTTGGAAAGTTTAACCCCTGTGGCAAAGGAGAGCGCTCTCCCGTGGATGGTATGAAGGGAGTGAAAATCAACATAACCGGAAATTCTGGATGAACATCCAATCCCTGAAGTTATTACGATTTCATTTTTATTGAGCCCAAGTTCATGAACAGCTCTGAGCAAAGAACTAAGAACAATGCCGTGTCCGCATCCCGGACACCATATATGGGGGAAAAAGCGTTGTCGAATATAGTCTTTAAAATCAAATTTTTTATTTTTCATATTATACCCCTTTCCCCTGAATCATTCTTAAAAGGGATTTGATATCTTCTGGTGAGATCAATTCTCCGCTAATCTTATTGGCAAGAAAAACACTGTTGGGATTGTCAACTGCATTTTTTACTTGTGTCACCACCTGGCCCATGTTCATTTCAACCACAATAACAGCCTTGGCACCTGCACATTTTTCCCTTATCATCTCTGTAGGGAACGGCCACAGGGTCTGCAGCTCGAGAACTCCTATTTTTATGCCACGGGCTCTTCTGTTTTTTGCAAGGTGAATGGCAGATCTGGCAGAAGATCCATATGAAATCAGGATGTATTCTGCATCATCCAGCCAGTATTCCTTATACATACAGATATCATTAACATTATTTTCAATTTTATCCACAAGATGCCTTAACAGCCCACCCACAACATTTGGATTATTGTTTGGAAAACCCCACATGTCATGGAAAAGACCTGTAACATTGTATCTGTGTTCTCCACCAAAATCAGACATGGGAAGCCTGCCATCATCTCTTGGAAGGTAAGGGTGATAATCGACTCCGCCTTTGACAGAAGTTCTGAGACGTTCTACTACAGGAAGTTCTCCCGGTTCTGGGATTACCAATTTCTCTCTCATATGGCCAATGGTTTCATCCAGCAAGAGTACCACAGGTGTTCGATATGTTTCTGCCATATTAAAAGCATCCACGGTTATTTTGAATACATCCTGATGATTGGATGCAGTAAGGGCAATAATTGAATGATCACCATGGGTTCCCCATCTTGCCTGGTTCACATCTCCCTGGCTGACATGGGTGGGGTTCCCGGTTGAAGGACCGCCACGTTGAACATTGGCAATTACGCAGGGGATTTCTGCCATGCATGCATATCCGAGAGCTTCCTGTTTAAGTGAAAATCCAGGGCCTGAAGTTGCAGTCATGACTTTTTTTCCTGTAAGTGATGCACCAATAATTGCACCCATTGATGCAATCTCATCTTCCATTTGAATGAATTTTCCGCCTTTTTGGGGAAGCCGCGCTGCAAGATGTTCTAATATTTCAGTGGAAGGAGTAATGGGATATCCGGCAAAAAAATCTATCCCGGCATAGATAGCACCTTCAACACAGGCTTCATTTCCCTGAATAAATCTTATGTTATTGTTTTTCATATTCCTTTTCCTGGTTTTCTATGATTTGTATTGCCAGATCAGGGCATCGAAGTTCGCACAGCATGCACGCTATGCAATCTTCGGGTCGTACAGCCTCCACCTTACCATTGCTGTCAAGCTCAAGTACTTGTTTGGGGCAAAAATGAACACAGATGCCACACCCTTTACACCACTCTTTTTCAATCAAATGCTGGATAATTTTATCTTTTACCATAATATTCCCGTTTATATAAAAAAAACAATTAAAAACCACTCATGTTTTGTTGTGTACCCTAAAGGGCAGAAACTGGCAAACCAATCACTAAAAATTATATCCGCCAGCTTCTGCCCTTTAGGGTACATAGCGGTTAGTAGATTATCAATACCTGTTATTTGAATTTTACTAAGCAATTTGAGTAGATAAGTCAAGGATAACTGTAAAAACAGAGGTCAGTATAGTGACATGTTATGTTACTATGGAAATAAAAAATGCAGCAGGAAAAATCCTGCTGCATTATTAATTTGGTCTATCCGATTTACTCAAAAGGATGCCGGAATTTGCTATGACTATCTATTTTCTTGCTTGTTTACTATTTATCTTCTGCAAGTATTTTCTGAATCTGCTCCAACTGATTTTTATAATTTCTAACCTTCAATATTTCTTCAGCCTCATCTTGTTCAAGATCTTCCCAGCCTGTTATCATGGTGATTATATGGGCAAACGGAGTATGCCCTGTTGTTGTCATATAAACATGAACGATAACAAACTGCAGTATTGCAAAAGCTACTATTATATGGATAAATGCTATGATCTGCAGGTTTAAAAAGTTAAGTCCCCAGGCTTCCCAGGAGTTATAGCTCCAGTATAAAAAACCTGTAACCATTTGAACAGGAAGCAACGTTGCTGAAAGGCCAAGGTAACTTAATCTTTGCAGGGGATTATGTTTGGCCTCTTTTCTTTTTGGGCAGGGGTGATCGTCTCCTTTAAAAATGCCATAAGCATAAAACAGTGCAACTGTAAACAATCTCTTGGTGGTAGGTATATATTGTCTCCACTCTCCGGTTGTAAACAGCCAGAAAACAAAAACAAGAAAGGCAACCAGCCATGTTAAACCTGTAAGATTATGAATATTAACGGCAGTATCAAAACCTAACAGGGAGTAAAAGCCGTTTACTTCAAAACCTGTTAGCAGGAGAATGAAAATCAACACCATCTGCAGCCAGTGCCAGAACCTTTCATATCGCGTAAATAAATATGTTTTAACCATTTGCTGACTCATTGATTATGTCTCCTTCTTACCATTTTTACCAGTTACAATTCTTCCTATGGCATGGAGAATTATTACCCCTAAGGTGCCAAATATTGCTAACAATCCAATGGTATTAATTAAACTGTTATGATCTCTTCCAGGAATAAAAACTCCGCTGATTTTTGCCAGTCGTCCATCTTTTCTGGTATGGCACTCAATACATCCCACTACATTCTCTTTTGGTGCAACCATATGGGTGATTGGGAATGCATAAGCGGTTTTCACATAATCAAACTTGCCTGAATATGGAATTCCAAGAGCTTTATTACCATGTTTAATGGCATCATTCATGTCAAAGGTTGTCCAGAATCCGTTTTTCCCTGAAAGCATGGGTGCAGCCAGGGTTTTATTAATTTTATCGTAGGGCTGAATTCCCCTGTGAATTTTAAAGGGATAAATAAGGGCTGGAAGATCAGATTCAGCTCCAACAGGGCTGCTGATTTTTATAATCTGGCCAGGGTCAATAATATCTTTTACGGTGGTGCTTTTTAAAGAACCATTAAACCACTGATATTCAGGTACTACATTTTTCTCCCATGTAAAGCTGCCTTTAATGGATTTATAAATCGGTTTTCCCAGGGGACCATCTTCATGATAGGGTTTGCCGTCTTTAAGCTTTCCTGCTGTTGTCCAGTCCCAAGTCATTTGAGTAGGAAGGACTCTTGCATATGTTGGAATATGGCATGCCTGGCATGAGACCACATCTGTATGATCATTCATTTTTGTATCATTTTTATGGGGAGCATCACTGTGACATGAAACACAGGTGATTTTCGGCGCCATATCATCATCAATAAGGCTTCTCCTTTCTGAAACAGCAGGGTTTGTGTAAATTCTACCTGCAATATGGTGATCAACTGTAGTATGACATCTGGTACATGAAAAATTTTGCCCGTCAATTCCCATATGCACATCAAGTTTTTTGTTTGGTTCTGTCATGGAGCTATCAAGATCGCCGTGTTTAACTCCATCACCGCCGCCACCGTAAAAATGGCATCTGCCGCAGTTTGCTCTGGTGGGGAATGCAACACTTGTGACAGCATCTTTGATCTCTTCCTGGATATCTGGAATTATTTCATTGGTTTCAGGATCGCCATCTTCAAAAAATGATTTTATATCACTAAAAGCTGTAAGAAAACTGAATCCTGAATTATTATGGCAGTTCAAGCAGTTTATCTTGCTGTCCATGCCTTTTTTATTCCATCCCACATGGCATTTCAGACAGCCTTTGTCATCCATGCCATTTCCGGAAAGACAGAAGGTATTAACTGAATCTCCAGCTTTACCATAAGTGATGTTACTTTTTTCACCTTTAGCACGCCATGTCCAGTGAATAGTCGTATGAAATTGTGTTTCAACACTTGAATGGCATGAAATACATGCTTTGGTAATCTCTTCACCGGTTTTAAAATCTTGTTGCAAAACTTTATGTTGTGAATGGTCAGTAGTTGTCCATCGTGCATTACCTTTGACCGCCTGTTTTGCCATTTTCCGACCGGGAGCTTCATTACCGTCTATCGGAGTAGATGCAAATGCAGGTTGAAAGGAACACAATAAAGCTGTCGCCATAATAACGGCAATATAGCACTTTAAAAAATACCGTGGTTTCATAGGCATCCCCATAACTTAATTATAATTATCTTAACAAAAAAAGGGGTTGATTTTACAACCCCTTTTTATTGTAATTTATTGACATTTAGCAGGTGTGGGTGAATCTGCAGCAAAACTATAGAAATATGAATAGATATCATTGATAGCTTTATCAGAAAGATTTGCCCAGTGAGCCTCACAGCCAAATTCTTTAAAGTTTTTGGCTTCAAAAATTGCTTTCCACTCTGCCATTGTGTGATCAGCAGGACTTACTTTTGGTGTAGCAGATTCTGTATCTCCAGCAGCGGCACAGGCTTTGCATACTTTTCTATATGTATATTTGCCTTTTCTTTTATTGCCGTCAGGTCCGCCTTCTGTAGAAGAGGCAAAAGCCATGGATATTGACACAAGTGTAAACATCAAGACGATTAAAGTAATAAAACTTTTTTTAAACATGTTATATCTCCTTTTATAATAACAATTATAAGTAGTGAATTATGAATAAAGCAATATTGGTAGTTTGCCACTCATAACTCACAACTCATATCTTAAGTATGTTTCAGATATTATTTAATGTGGTTTTTTAATTTCAAATTTACCATTACCTTTAAACTCAATTTCAGCATCCACATAAAAGACATCTTTTAAAGATTCTCTAACATCCAGTGTCATGTAGTAAGCTTCTCCACTTCTTGCGCCTGTTGCACAGAAATATACAATGGGTTTGTCAGCAGAAAAATTCTTGATTTTGGCTTCAAGAGCCTCAACAGGAATATTTACCGCAGTTTTAAATGATCCCGCTGCAAATTCATCGGGGTCTCTTACATCAACAAGTAAGATGGAATCAGGATTATTGTCAACAATATCCTGAAATTTTGCAAGATCAATCGTGCCTTCAGATATACCGGCCTGTACCTGTACAGCTTCTTTGGCCCCGCCATAAGCTTTTTTCCATGAAGGGTAACCAGTGGAAAAAACTGTTACATTGGTATATCCCATTTCAAGTGCTGCTGCTGCTGATTTATGACTTAATCTGCATTTAAGACCACCACAATAAAAAATCACTGGAGTTTTAAGGTCTCTTGGCAGTTTACCGCTATAATCTGCAAATTGGGAAAAAGGAATGTTTATGGCAGTGGGGAGATGTCCTTTATCAAATTTGGTTTTCTGTGGTCTGGCATCAATAATCATTGTCTTGTTGCCGGCAATTTGTGCTGCTACAAACTCAGCGCTTACAGATCCATAATTACCTTTTTGTTTGATCCAGTCGGGATATCCGGCTGTGTAAACTTTTACATTGCTATAGCCAAGTTTTTCTGCCTTCCAGGCAGCTTTGTGACTCATCTTTCAGGTGGGGCCCTGGCAATAGAAAATCAGTAGATCATCTTTATTTTCTGGCAGTTTATCAATGCTTTTATCAAAACCTGAAAAAGGCATGCAGATGGCACCTGGGATATGACCTTTGGCATATTTGCCTTTATAAGGTCTGGCATCAACAAGCATTACATTTGCAGGCATTGGCACGCCTCTGTTTGCTTTTACAAATTCAGCATCTACTGTATCATGGAATACCCATGAAGGTGTTTCTTTCTGGACTTTGGCAGTTTGTGTTGCCGTACATCCGGTCAAGAGTACAAGCCCTGCTATCAAGGCCAGGATTAAAAATTTTACTCTGTTTGTTTTCATATGTTCTCCTCAGTTGTTAAGGTTTATATTTTTAAGGTTTATGTGACTATTTTTTAGGGTTTACAATATTAATACAAGGATTTGCTGAATTCATTATGTATACTCTTTTTTCTCATATTAATAAAGTGTTAATGTTAATTTTTATATCGATTCATAGCAGTTCAAATGAGATTGCAATGAATGTGCCATACTTTTTAATATTTATCTTTAATAATATAAGGAGCTGAATTTAAAATATATTTTAAAGAAATATTTATGTTTTGTCTGTCAGGAAAATTATTCTTGTAGAAAAAAAGTTAATAATGTGTTAACATACTAATTAACAGTGTTAACTTATTTATGGAGGTCTAATGGATATAGGAAAACAGTGGCGGCACATTCTGGAATCAGTTCAGGATGGCATTATTATTGTTGATGACAAGGGCATGTTTGTTGCTGCCAACCAGACAGCTCAATTGATTACAGGTTACAAGGAAAGTGAATTAAAAGGGCAGTCATGCAGAATTTTACAATGCAATGGGTGCGAAATTCTTGGAAAAGGCAGAGGGAAGAAATGGTGCACCCTCTTTTCACACGGCTTTATAGCAGAAAAAAAGTGTATAATTACAAATAAGCATCGCAGAACCATACCGATTGTTAAACGTGCAACAGTACTTTTTAATGAAAAAAATGAAATCATAGGTGCTGTGGAAACTTTAAAAGATATTTCTGAAAATATTAATTATAAAAATGAACTGGCATCCATAAAAAGGATGTATCATATTGATGATGGTTTCCATGGCATTATTGGAAGAACTCCTGTGATGCAAAATCTTTATGAACATCTTGAAAGTGTGGCCTCACTTGATACACCTGTGATGATACTCGGGAAAAGCGGTACAGGAAAAGAGATGGTTGCCAAGGCACTTCATGAAACCGGGCACAGGTCATCCAAACCTTTTATTAAAGTCAATTGTGCCGCCTTAAGTGAAAATATCCTTGAAAGCGAATTGTTCGGCCACGTAAAGGGTGCTTACACAGGTGCAGAAAATGATAGGGTAGGCAGGTTTGAAGCTGCACACAAAGGAACAATTTTTTTAGATGAAATAGGAGATATCCCTTTGTCAGTTCAGGTTAAACTGCTTAGAGTTCTCGAAGAAAAAATGATCCAGCGTGTGGGATCAAATAAATCCATACCCATTGATGTCAGAATTATTACAGCAACAAATAAAGATCTTGAAAAGTTGATAGAGGAGAATTTGTTCAGGGAAGACCTTTTTTTCAGGATAAATGTTTTTCCTTTAACATGTCCTCCGTTGCAGCAGCGTAAAGATGATATTACTTTGCTGATTCAACACTTCATAAATCTTGATGCCAAAAAAACAGGGAAAAATATTTTAGGATTTACTCCTGAAGCCATGCGTTTGATGGTGTCATATCCCTGGCCCGGCAATATAAGGGAGTTGAGAAACACTGTTGAATATGCCTTTGTCCTTGCAAGGGGAAAAAGTATTGGGCTTGAGCATCTGCCGGACAAAGTTACAAGATGTAAACTTATGGATACAAATCCTGTACAATATGCTGCATTGCATAATACCATCAAATTTGGATTTAATGAAAAAGAAGAACTTATTGATGCACTGCAGCAGGTTGATGGCAATCAGACTAAAGCTGCGCAAATTCTTCAAGTCAGCCGTGTCACAGTTTGGAAGCGTATAAAGAAATATGGAATAAAGATTCAATAATTTTAATTTGGTAATTCAACTTGGGTTCCCAAAACGATTAAATATTGTTAATTTACCGGCAACATCCACTTTAAAAATCTATTCAAAACATACCATAAAATCAATTAGTTTGTAAATATTCGGCTTTAATTTGAAATATTAAAAAAAGTCCGGAACACGGGCAGAAAAATTTGTTATAAGAAGCAATATGAATGCTTTTTATCAAAACAAATCAATAGCAAATGCATCAAATTACAATAATGTTATTGAATTTTCTATTCAGCAATCCCCTCAGGTTTCCATTTCTGAAAAAGAGTATTTAGAGCTTAAGTGTGAAGCTGGATTTTGGCAGTCTTTACATCAAAGATCGATTTTTCGTGAACAAGATTTAAAGATCAAAGAGGTGGCGCAACCATAACGTTACTATTTTTTTTTAGTAACGTTATACAACCGTTTACAATTTGAATAATAAAAATAACAAAAGTTGGTACCGCCTGACAGTCCGGCATCATCAAGTATTGCTAATTAGAAAAACTGATTATTTTTTATGCTGGCATTAAGTTTGCTACTATCCATTATTTAAAAATGAAATTCATATTTTAACAATAGTGATAAGATGTAAACTGGATATTTGCCATAAGAAATTTTTCATACCCGTTTCAGGCAGATCACCTTACCTCCGCTGGATGGATATTGCCACAATCTCTAAGATTCAATCCGCTAACCGCCAAAACTGGTAC
>JAQIBP010000153.1 GCA_027858995.1 Deltaproteobacteria bacterium
CCTTTACCCAAATTGACCAGAAGAAGTACATTTTATTTTTTTCCGAACCCTATATACTCCTTCTCCCTTTAGATTCTTATCTCTGATTTTCGTGTTATTTTGGCAATAGAATCAGAAAACTCTTTGGTTCTGGCTTGTCCAGGTTAGGTTTATCTATTTTACCTCATGGTAAATTTTATTATAAAATAACACTATTCTTATTCTGTGTTACGAATTACATTTTCCTTGACTATTTTAACAAATCTTCTGAACCAAAATATCTGTTAGAATTTTCTGTCCAAATTAATTACATTAATTTATTGCTGTTCTTTTTTTGTATGGTACTTATAGTTCTCTATAATACCAAAATAATGCATGCAGCCGAAAAAGATTTACAAATAGAGAAAGATAAAACTGAGAAAGCATATAAATTGCTTTCTAAATACGTTTCTCCACAATTATCAAACACGATTTCGTCAGGCAAAATAGAATCAATCTGGCAGCATAATAGGAAAAAATTAATTTTGTTTTTTTCAGATATTAAGGATTTTACTCAATTAACAGATGCCTTAGAGCCAGAGGATATGGGAAATATATTAAATATGTATCTTTCCGAAATGAATGATATTATAAACAAATATCAAGGTACTCTTGCTCAAGTAATAGGTGATGGCTTATATATTTTTTTTGGAGCACCAAAAAGAACTAATGACCAAGAACATGCAATTAGATGTCTGAAAATGGCAATCGAAATGCAAAATAAAATGAAAGAGTTAAATCGACATTGGTCTATATTTGGGCTTGATGAAGAGCTAAAAATTCGGTGCGGTATTAATACAGGGATGGCCACTGTAGGAGGATATGGCTCCTCAGAAAGGAAAGAGTATACAGCTATGGGAATGCAAGTTAATATTGCTGCTCGAATCGAGAGTGCATGCAAGCCTGGTCAAATAATGCTGAATCATTCTACTTATGTGTTCGTCAGAAATGATATACTTTGTGTCAAGAAGGGACAAATCGAAATTAAAGGTTATCATCGTCCGATCAAGGTGTATGAGGTTGATTTAAGCCAATCTGAATCTGCGATAAAATCCAATCATTGAATACAATTTAACTCCGACCCTATCTCAGAAAATTGGAAAATCAAATAGGGTGGATTGGGCTGGCGATCCTCGGGACAAATCAATATTTGCCGAATTTGCCAATACTGGCATTTTCGGCAAATGGTATTGAAACGATGTCCGGGCCATCAGCATGTTTTCATAATCACATCAGGGATTGGGCCTCTTCCAGCACCTTGTTCATCACTTCAAGGATGTAATCAATATCTTCATCCTCAATGGTCATGGGCGGTCTTATCTTTAAAATATTATCATAAGGACCTTCGCTGCCCATCAGAATCCGGTGTTCGCGCATGCGATTTTTAATGTAATCAGCCAAAACAGTGCCGGGTTCACGGGTCTTTATGTCTGTCACCAGATCCAGGCCGATAAAAAGGCCGTAGCCGCGAACATCCCCAATAATCTCATATTTTTTCTGTAAGCCTTGCAGCCCTGCCATAAGTTTATCCCCCATCTGTTTGGCGTTTTCCTGCAAGTGCTCATCTTCAACAATGTTGAGCACCTCAAGGCCCGTACGGCAGGACAGTGTGGAGCCGCCAAAGGTGGAGAAAAACTCAGGCCCTTTGGCAAAACTGTCGGCGATCTCTTTTGTCGTGACCACAACACCCAAAGGATGGCCGTTGCCGATGGGTTTGCCCAGGACGACAATATCGGGAACGGCGCCCTGCTCTTCAAAACCGAAAAAGTAGTCTCCGAGGCGCCCCAGACCGGTTTGAACTTCATCGGCAATACAGACACCACCTGCTTTCCGAATTTTTTCATAGACGGCCGGCAGGTAGCCTTTGGGCGGAATGATCTGGCCGCCAACACTGGGAAAGGTTTCGGCTATGAATCCGGCCAGTTTTCCGTTGCGGGCGCAAATGCCGGCAAGGGCCTCATCCACCAGATCTGCATACTTTTGCGCGATATCTGCCTCGCCACGCCGGAATCGGCCTCGGTAGTCGTCGGCTACCTCAACCAGATGTACCCAGTCAGAAGGACCGATTCCGCCTTTGGCGTTAAACTTGTAAGCTGAAATATCGATGCAACCGGTGGTGTTGCCATGATATCCGTGATCAGGAGTGATCATATCCTTACCACCGGAATGAGCCCGGGCAAGCCGTAAAGTTAACTCGTTGGCTTCGGAACCTGAGTTGACAAAAAAGCAGACCGACAGTTGTTCAGGCATGTAGGAAGTGATTTTTTCGGCAAAGGCGATCTGGGCCGGGTGAAGGTATCGGGTGTTGCTGTTCATGCGCTGTAACTGGTCTGCTGCCACCGCCTGGATACGGGGATGGGCATGACCCACGTGGGGCACATTGTTATAACTGTCCAAAAAGGGTCTTCCCCACTCATCGAACAGGTGGGTCTTCCAGCCGCGCAGGAACATAACAGGGTCAGTGTAGGTCAGTTTAAGGTTCTGCCCGAACCTTGCCTTTCGTTGGGCCAAAACCCCGGCCTTGGAGGGTGGCTGGTAAGCAAGACTTTCATCATCAAGGTTTAGGATGGCCGCCGGGTTGGGGTAAATCTTAGACCAGAAGTCAAGTTCATCCGGATCCACGGCACCGGGCCAGTTGGGATCAGTATTGATCAGGCCTGCCTGAAAGTGCAGGTGCGGCGCCCATCCACCATTGTGCTGTTGTTCGCCCAGGGCGGCAAAAACCTGTCCTTTTTCAATGGATTGTCCCGCAGTTAGGCCCCCAATCGATTCCGGATTCAGGTGGCCGTAAAGGGTGAAAAATGGCGCGCCCTTTTCTGTTTCATGGTGTAAAATGACAAGACCGCCGTAATCCAGATTATCCTTTCGGTTCTCAACAGCGGCCACCCTGGCGTTTAAAGGTGCGTGAACACTTGTGCCGGCCGGGGCAAAAATATCTACGCCGATATGAACTGTTCTGCGGTTGCTGGCCTTAAAGGGCCCTTTGTAATAGGCTTTGTTTGTATAGATCAAACGGGGCTCTGCATAATACCCCAAGTGGAACCCCTGGGTTGCAACACCAAGGGTTGCAGCCTCCTCAGGGGTCATATCAAAGGGATCTTGCGGAAGGGTACTGTCGGCCACGGACAGGCTGACACGGGGCAGGCTGTCCAGGGTCCGGCCTAAAACCTGGGCAAAGCACCCACGGTTTTCACCCAGCCAGTCAATGACCGATTGGGCGCTTTCGTTCACTCCAAATCCACAAGCGGCGCGCAGGCGGGCTGCAATCAGATCCGGGTTGACCTTGCCGCACTCCAGAAACGCCCAGGCAGGCCCCTGGGAAATCAGGACATAAGGATCATCAGGCTTTTTCTGGGCCATCAATGTAGAGTTTACCACGGAAACAGCCAGACGCAGGCGTAAAAGGGGCCAGATCATGTCGATCTCTTTGGTGGACAGGGGGTAAGCGCTGTGAAACCCCTGTACCAAATCTTCCAGCGCACTTTCCGGGTCAGGGTGGTCCAATACCACGTAAGCGGCTGCTATGGCCAGGTCACAGGCCACTGGAGCCGCGCACATATCCCCTAAATCTATGATCCCTGAGATGGCAGGGGAGTCGTGTAGGCTGCCGGTCACCAGAATGTTGTAATCGTTGATATCGTTGTGGATGGCCTGTACGGCCAGAGCCTCAAGATCCGTCTTGATTCCGGCAAAATCATCAAGGATTTGTCTGATTATCTTTTGCCGGGTTGTATCGGCAATAATGCCCAGGTGATCTTCAATCCAGCCACCAGTGGGCAGGTGCCATTTGAATTCCCGGTAAAGCCCGGGATGATCAAAACCTGTCAGTTCCTCATCCACGGCACCAATGGTTTCTCCAAGTCTGCGGATAAGTTGAGGGGTCTTGGGTTTAAATTCGGCCCAGGTTTTGCCATCAAGGTTTTCAAGCACCCAGAGAATCCGGTCACAGCCTTTTTCGTCTTTACAGGTTTCAAAAAACAGGCCTTTTTGAGATGGCACAACAAGCGGCAAAGGAAGAGCACGAAGGTGATTTAGTGCTCGGCACTGCAGGTCCACAAGATCAACCTTGCAACCCTCCCGCATCACTTTGAGAATATGGGTGGAATCGATCCGAAAATTCAGATCATACTCGCCGTCAAGTTGCATAAACCTGCCTTTGATGCCCCAAAGGTTTTGAACCGCCTGCTGCCAGTGATTTGTCATGCATGTCTCCATACCAAAAAAAGTTGAAAATTCTTTTCTTGCCATATTTGACCTGGCCGTACAACATTTTTTTTAGTCAGTGGAATTGCACTTCATATTTGCTTCAACAAAATCACCGGTGAAATCCGGTGAAATCCGGTGCATTTTTATTGTTGGAATTAGATAAGATATCTCCCGAATTCTATGGATAAATACTTTAGGGTAACACCAAGCCTATCTGCTGACTTGCCAATCAATTGGCTTTATTCTTTTGCTTATTTTACCCAAAGTATCAAGCAGGTCTGACTCTAACGGCAATTCCCCATAAACCATTTGTTTGAAAGATCCTTGATAAGCATCCATGATATGCGGCCAAACCTTTTCAGGGGAATCAAAAATAATTGCTGAGCCAGGATGATTCTTTAGCCACTCATTGTTGTTCTTGTAACCGATAAAATCATCCTCCCCAACCTTGACTATCATCTTTATAAAATCGTTTTCATTAAAAAATGACAAAATCTCTTCATTTTTTAGCATAAGATGTAAGTCGTAAATATGTCGAACCTTGCTTGATAGGATCACATCACGATCTTCAACCTGTGAATACCTGACAAGGCTCATGTATGAGGTTGTGACACTTTGAAAGGCATGTCCCGCCTTTAAATACAACCAAATCAGAGATATCAGATGAGAATATTTCAAGCAGAACCAAAGAAACCCAATAGTCTTTTTCTACATACACCTCAGGGATGCCAATATGTTGAGCTGTAGCTTGAATCGCGTCCTGGAAAAGCTTTTTATCAAGATGTAGCTTCATTCAATAAACCAGTTTTTAGAAGTTGGAAGAATATCTTGAACTACTCCAACAGTGTATGAAGACAAAGGGTTCAAGCTTTCCTTTAAAGCAACTAATGCTTCTTTTTGCCCTATTTTCATTGATTCCAATAAAGCCCCTAAAAAAGCCCGGGCTCTGGGAGGATAGGCCAAAGCATACTTGAGCAAATCTTTTTTCTCACGGTCCGTCAATTCAGCGATTATGGCCTTGATGCGTTTTATTGCCGATTCTTTATTTAAATCAGGGATCTTCTTAAAATTTTTAAGGACATCAAGGATACCTAAAAGATTATAATTTTTGCTGTTAACATCTGCGTAGCTTTTTACAAATCGAACTTTTATGTTGCCAACTTTTGAAACAGTTTTTTTTGCTATGCTGGCCAGATCAATATCTTTGGGTACTTGCGTTGTTAAACTCAGCTGGTTAAACAATGCCGCGCCAGTAACATAAGCAATCCTCTTTTTTCCGTTAAACAAATATGGTCGAAGCTGCTCACTTTCACTTGGGCCTAATTCACCAAACGCTGTTGCTTTAGGTTTGTAGAAAACCCCAGTAGAAAGTCTTTTGACAGTCTTTTCTTTAACCAAACGGCTTAAAGTTTTTGCAGCAGCGCCATACTCATTACGGGAAACCCCAAGATCAGAATACTTAAAGACTCTTCCAGGCTGAATCCGATTCACTGTAGATTTAATCCTTGCTGCGACTTTCATAAGAACCTCGTTTTAATACTTTGCTTTTCCAACCCAAAATAAGCGGTATCACCCGCTTCATTTGGATTGTTGAACTATACTGTCCCTGGAATTTTGTAGATCTGATCCAAATTCGTTTAGCGGGGCAACTCGGTCCCTTCGCTCATG